>CAZYLH010000005.1:8485-47617 GCA_964648695.1 uncultured Lachnospiraceae bacterium
CGCTCTCATAGGTGGCGTTTGCCCAGTAGATTGTATCTGTACAGTCCGAGTGAAACTCCCCCCTACTGGCAAAAATAATATAGTACGCCGTGATGAGAATTGATGCCGCAAACAAAAGTAGGGGCAGAATATATGAGACATATTTCATAACCCGCAGCTTCTTTTCTGACTGATTTTTCATATATCTCCTTTCAAGCCCGGCAAACTAGTTCTTACGGTTTGCTTTTGATGTACCACTCTTTTCCTCGTGATACTCTTTTTCCGTGTTCACGTTCCAGACTAAGTCCTTGCGCCCCTTTCCGCTTCGTATATCGTCCACCGCCGCAAAGGCGGTCGCCATGGAGTGATCCATATTGTTGTACCTGTGCTGTCCATTGCGGCCGATGCAGTATAGATTGCTAAACTGATTAAGGAAATTCACCAGCTGATCCATCCGGCTGTATGTGTCAAAATAAGCCGGATAAGCTTTTTTTATCTTCTCTCTGTGGGCGTCAAGCACATCCTCGCTTGATGAGATAACGCCCATCTTTATAAGCTCTTTTATGGCTTTCTTAATGCACTCCTTTTCGCTAAGATTCCAAAAGTCGTCACCCTCATCGCAAAAGTACTCAAGCCCTATCCACACACTTTTCTCTGGATCCTTTACCATGTAAGGGGACCAGTTGTTAAAGATCTGTATCCTTCCAAGCTTCACGGATGCATCCTGCACGTAAATCCAGCAGTCCGGCACTATATTTCCAAGAGTCTTTATATCCGTCTCATTTTTTAGCTTCAAACGCTTTATTAGCATTCCCACCGTGACAAAATCCCGATACGGCAGCCTGGCGGCTATCTCTGCCTCCTTATCCGGGACATCATTCATTCCTGCCACCAGATCCTTTAGCGGCATCGATGAGATAAAGATATCCCCATTAAGGCTCTTTAGCACGCATCCCTCCTCATAGGAAACGGATAGAACCTTACCGATGCCATCCGTTTTAATTCCGGTTACGCTACAGTTCATCTTTATTTTTCCGCCCAGACGACGGATTTCATCCGCGGCGGTCTCCCAGAGCTGACCCGGTCCAAGCTTTGGATAAAGAAACTCCTCTATAAGCGAGGTCTCCACTTTCCTGTTTTTCTTTCCAGAAAAAAGCTTATCCTCTATGACTGCTCTAATTGACAGCCCCTTTACCCTCTGAGCGCCCCAGTCGGCGGATATCTCCCTTGGGTGCCTTCCCCAGAGCTTTTTTGTATACCCCTCAAAAAACATGGAGTAAAGCTTTTTTCCGAAGCGGTTGATATAAAAATTTTCCAGATTAGTCTCCGGAAGTTTAAAAAGCGCCGCGCTCACATAGCTTAAGCCCGCGTGCGCTGTTGTCGCAAGGCCCATGCTTTTAATGGTCTGCGGCTTCATTGACACGGGATAGTCAAAAAATTTCTTTCTGTAATAGATTCGGGACACGCGCTGGCGAAGTAACATCACCCTATCCGTCTTATCAGGGTCAGGCCCGCCCTTATTTAACTTCTTTTTACGCCCCAATTTTTTATCGTCAAAAGCGGGCGCTCCCTGTAGCGGCATTAAGTCTAACCACCAGCGCATCACCCTCTCATCCTTTGAAAAAAAGCGATGCCCGCCAATATCCATGCGGTTTCCTTTATGGCAGACTGTTCTTGAAATACCGCCGATGGCGTCAGACTCCTCTAGGATTGTCACATCATATTTACCGCTTTTACCTTTAAGCAGCTCATAGGCTGCGGTGAGTCCTGCCGGTCCTGCACCTATGATTACCACTTTCTGCATAAGCTTCTTCCATCCCGTTATCTCTTCTTATAGCGCAAGGTACAGCCATCATTTAAGAAGGCTGTACCCTGCATATAAAATCTACTTCCCTTTTTAGAGGGTGCGCTCATCTCCCCAGAAGAATAAAGCCACTGTTCCCGGACCTGTGTGGGAGCCGATAACCGTTCCGATATCATAGATTTCTATCTTATTCCTCAAATTGGGGAACGCTTCCTCAATCATATCCGCCAAAGCTCTCGCATCCTCATAGCAGTCAGAGTGTGACATATAACAGTGCCCACTGTACTGCTCTGCGCCCTGGGCGTGCGCCTTCATGAGCTTTAATGTCTCTCTCATGGCAGCCTTTTTTCCTCTGCACTTTACTCTTGGGATCAGCTTTCCCTCACTATTCACATTCATTACGGGGCAGATATTTAAGGCCTGCCCGAAAAAGCCGGAAACCTTTGATATGCGTCCTCCACGGATAAAGCTGGTAAGATCCGAGGAGAAAAACCAGTGGTGGAGCTTATTCTTATTTGCCTCTATCCAGCTGGCATTATCCTCTAAGCTCATGCCCTTTTTTTGATTTTCCAGCGCTGCGGTGAGCAAAAGACCGTAGCCGGAGGACGCCGCGATAGTGTCGATCACGATAACCTTCCTCTCAGGATAGCTCTCCTCCATCTGCGTCTTTGCGATGTTTGCAGAATTTATGCTGCCGGAAATGCCGCCGGACAGGGTCAGGTGCAGCACGTCCTTTCCCTCCTTTAAGATGGGCTCAAACAGCTCGCAGTATTGTTCCGCATTTACCTGAGATGTGACGGGCTCGGCGCCGTCCGATATTTTTTTGTAAAATTCCTTTGGAGTAATGGAGGCGTAAAGATCATCCGGATAATACACCCCATCCATCTGATAATGAAACATAGCAAATGGCACATGATTCTTTTCCATAAACTCTCTGCTCATGTCCGCTGTGGAACAACAGGTAATCACATATTCGCTCATACTCCACCTCTCTTTCGGTTTTTTGCATTATAACACGCATTTTTTCCATTACGAGCTAAACTTTATTAAGTTTCATTTAATCTTTTATCACATCGAAAGCCTTAATGCCTGTAGTAGTTGATAAGACAGCCATCTAGGATGATCTGGCGCTCATCGTCCGTCATCTCCCCCAGCCTTAAAGCAAAGGGGATAAGCTCTCCATCCTTTATAACATAGGCAGGTATCTCCGTCTTTTTTTCCTTCACCGCGGTTCTGATGCCGGGAATAAAAATGTAGTCCAAATTTTTAAAGGGCAGCTCCTCATCCGGATATAAAAATGGCAGCATTCCCCAGTTGATAAGATTGCTGCGGTAACGCTTGGTAGCATACTCCCTCGCAATATTTGCCCAGCCCCCCAGAACCTTTTGGCAGGAGGCCGCCTGCTCTCTTGCGGAGCCATCGCCCGGCTTTACCGCATAAATGGTGGTGCCAATACCTGTCTCCTTTGCGCGAAGCCCCGGGAATTTCTTTTTGATGGCGCTAAAGGCCTCACCCACGCTGATATCCTCACACATGGGGCACTCGCCCTTTCTTCTGGCTTCCTCGACCCTGTATATGGCCTTTGCCCGCCCCACATACTCCGGGTCTTTTCTTGAGAGCGTAAATTCTGCCAGTCCCAGCGGGTTAGAGCGATATGATGAGGTCTCTCCGGAGGGGATAAGCTCATCCGTGGTGGTCACCGGGTCATGTATCTCAGACACAACGCGAAGAAGAAGATCCTCTGTAAGTGCCACCATAGCGGGCCAATCCTTGATATTTGGGCCAAACTTTATATCGACATTCTTATCCGGCTTTCCAACACCATTGTAAATCCGGTTTTCATAGATGGTACTGTCAAAGAAATATTTGGGCTTTGAGAAGTCCGCATCGATATCGGTTGCCGGCGTCAAGTATCCCTTGTTGATGGCGGTAGCAGCGATTGAGCGCGCATCCATCAGCGCCACAGAGGCGATCTGACCGCTTGTCACCTTAGAGCCCTCCCTGTTGGGGAAGTTTCTGGTTGAATGGCGGATGGAAAATCCGTTGTTTGCAGGAACATCTCCGGCTCCAAAGCAGGGTCCGCAAAAGGCGGTGCGCACGGTGGCTCCTGTCGCCATGATCTTTGCGATGCTTCCGTTCTTTATCAGCTCCATCATTATGGGCTGGGATGCAGGATATACGCTTAGTGAAAACTCATCCGCGCCGATGCTCTGACCATTTAGTATATCAGCGACATCGCACAGGTTTTCAAATCCGCCGCCTGCGCAGCCCGCAACAACGCCCTGATCCACATAGAGTCTTCCGTCCCTGATCTTATCCTGAAGGCTAAACTCCACCTTATCACCTAAGCTGACCTTCGCCCTCTTTTCTACATCCGCTAAAACATCTGCAAGATTTTCGTTTACTTCCTCTATTGTGTAGGTGTTACTGGGGTGGAATGGCATGGCGATCATGGGCTTTATGGTGCTTAAATCCACCTCTACAACGCCGTCATAGTAAGCCAGCTTTGCGGGGCTAAGCCTCTTATAGTCCTGCTTTCTGCCGTGGATCTCTAAAAACTCCTCCGTCTTCTCATCCGTCTCCCAGATGGAGGAGAGGCAGGTCGTCTCCGTCGTCATCACATCGATGCCAATCCTAAAGTCCATGCTCAGGTTTTTTACGCCCTCACCCACAAACTCCATAACCTTGTTGTTTACATAGCCGTTCCCAAAAACCTCACCGATAATGGCAAGCGCCACATCCTGAGGGCCAACGCCTTTTTGGGGAGTGCCCGTGAGATATATGGCAACCACCTCCGGCATATTTACATCGTAGGTCTTGTTTAAGAGCTGCTTAACAAGCTCCGGGCCGCCCTCGCCGATAGCCATGGTTCCAAGAGCTCCGTAACGGGTATGGCTGTCAGAGCCAAGGATCATCTTAGCGCAGCCTGCCTGGTTTTCTCTGGCATACTGGTGGATAACTGCCTGATGAGGAGGTACGTAGATACCGCCATAGCGTTTTGCGCAGGAGAGACCAAACATGTGATCATCCTCATTTATGGTTCCGCCAACCGCACACAAGCTGTTATGGCAGTTTGTCAGCACATAGGGCACGGGAAACTGCTCTAAGCCGCTGGCACGCGCCGTCTGGATAATACCCACAAAGGTGATGTCGTGGGATGTGAGACTGTCAAATTTAATCTGCAGCTTGTTTGGATTTCCACTTGTATTATGCTTTTGCAAAATATCATACGCCATGGTGCCCGTTTTGGCATCTTCCCTGGTGATTTCCCCACCGCTGGCTGCCTTTACACCCCCGGGTGCTTCGGGCCCATCGGCAATTAAAGTCCTTCCATCCACAAGGTAGGCTCCGCTATTCCATACTTTAATCATCGCTGCTCTTCCTTTCCCTTACAGGACATTTTTAGTCCTTTTCTTCTAAGCCAAAAGTATACATGAAAAGAGTTTCCTTGGCAAGTGAGCGGATAAAATTCATATATCTTTTATCTTATGCTAAAGCCTCTCTCTTTTTCATTGACCGCCATCATTTTACCTTCCGTCCGGTCGATTCTGATATAGGAATCCGCGTTCAGATTCTTAAAAAACATGGCTATCTCTTCCTCGCTGCCCTGTAGCTCTAACTCCACCGAGCCATCATCTAAGTTTCTCACATATCCCGTCATCCGCAGACTTCTGGCAAGGCGGCTTGCATGATAGCGAAAGCCCACTCCCTGCACTCGTCCATAGCAAAAATAATGCATCCTGATCATTTAAGCAGTTCCTCCTTTTGCTTCCTGGTCATATGTTTAATCTGATACTCACGGCTCATGGCCTCATTTTTTGTCTCAAATGTCTCAAAATACACCAGCTCTACAGGTCTTCGATCCCTGGTGTATTTGGCTCCCCTCCCCTCATTATGAGACTTAATGCGTTTCTCCAGATCATTTGTCCATCCAGTATAAAAACTTCCATCGCCACACCGAAGCATATAGGTGTAATTCATTATATTCTTCCTCTTTTTAATGATAAATACTGTTGCTTCAAAAACCTTAGGGCCTGATGCCTACGGGCACTGCATGCTGCGCACCTGCGCATTCCCACTTTATACTACTTTATACTATTTGCGTATATTTTCTCCCGTTTTATGTTAAAATTTCTCCCGAAGAAGTAAAGCTTAATGCTTTTTATCTACTATTACTTGATTCACAGAGAGGTGCTTGATATGGGAAATAGAAAATCAAAGGTAAGTATTACGTTGGATAATGAATTGATCTCTGAGCTAAAAAACTATGCCTATGCGGATGATCGCTCCTTTAGCCAATATATAAACATCATCCTTAAATGCTATGTAAAGAAGCTCCAGGAAAAGGAGCAGAAAAAAAGATCATAACTTCATCCGTAAAAAGCCGGAGGCTGCCGCAAAATGACAGTCTCCGGCTTTAATCTACTTTCATTTACCTTTTGTTTATTTGCATTTTTAAATTGCCTGCCGCTGTCGCCTCTATGGGAAGCGCCACGACCTTTATGCCGCAAGCCTGCTGCGTAAGCTCGTTAAGGTAACCATTCTTTGCTCCGCCGCCCACGATGTAGAGTTCCCCACAGTGGATGCCGGTGTTAGCCCTCAGCTGCTCTATCGCTTCTTTATAGCTGTGCGCAAGGCTTATGAAGGCGCATTTGAAGTAATCGCCGCATGTCTTTGGCGCATCACCCCCATTAAACCAATTATCAAACGCGCCTACCATACTTTCAGGTGCGAGAAAGCTTTCATCGTTTATGTCGGCAACGCCCGTAAACGCGCTTGAGCGTGCCTCTGATATAATCTGAGCAAAGTCCTTTTCCGGGCAGAGCTCCCTTTTTAATCCGTTTACCACCCACATGCCCATGATGTTCTTCTGGTAGCGCACATAGCCCACACCGCCCTCGTTTGACCAGTTGCCAATGCGGCTTTTTTCATCGGTGTGTGCCGTATCACTCTTTATTCCAAGAAGCGACCATGTCCCAGAGGAGATATATGCCTGATTGCCCCGCATATTTATCCCCTCCACCGCGCTTGCGGTGTCGTGCGAGGCGCACAGGATAACCTCTGTCTGACCACCAACTTCATTTGAGACCTCTGGAAGGAGCATTCCCACACTTCCTCCTGGCATATACAGCGGAGTAAAAATCTTCTTATCAAAGCCAAGCGCATCAATTATATCCCAGTCCCAGTCGCCCGTGTGCGCGTTTACAAGACCCGTAGTCGTGGCGTTAGTGTATTCCTTTTTGATAACGCCTGTTAGCATGTAGCTTAAGTATTCGGGGATCATCAAAAATGCCTCGGTACCCGCAAGCCTGCCTTTTAGTTTATCATCATATAACTGGTAGATTGTGTTAAACTGCTGGAACTGTATGCCTGTTTGCGAATACAGCTTATCAAAAGGAATGCGTGCGTGAACCTCGTCCACAGCCTCACGTGTGCGCCCGTCACGGTAGGAGATACAGGGCAGCTTTGCCCCGTCTTTATCCATCAACACATAGTCCACGCCCCAAGTATCTATGGCAATAGATTCTATGCTAGAAAAGAGCTCAAACGCGCGCTTTATGCCCTCCTTTACCTCAGCAAACAGCTTCTCAATATCCCATACGAGATACTCTCCTTGCTTTACCACTCCGTTTTTAAAACGGTACACCTCTTTACTCTCTACTTTTCCGCCCTTCTCCCAGCCGACTATATGTCTGCCGGACGACGCTCCGATGTCTATTGCAAGATAATATTTCATAGCCCCACCTCAAATTTTTAGCTGTCCGCCGTAAGAAACTTTTTATCACGGACGATTTTTATCGTACTCATCAAAATAGCGCTCGGCCACATCCAGCAATTCTTTATTTTTATTTCCAAGCGCGATGCTTGCGCGCTCCACAAATTCAGTCTTCGACTTACATTTATCCATAAATGCCGTCAACTGATTTGTGTACTGTGAGGGGATTTTTCCATCTCTGTTCATCTGCTCCATAAAACGACGCCGATATTCATCCCTCTGCCTGTTTGTGGCGGGTCTGGCTTTCTTTGAGGCAAGTATAAAAGAGCCAAAGCCTCTTTTCTTTTCTTTTTGCGAAACTCCCTTCTTGTACTCAAAGTCGTTTTTTTCTTGTACAGGACCTAAAAGCGCCTTATACGCCTTTCCGTCAAGCTGCTTTTTTTGCTCACACTCAATGGCATGTGACTTCTTAGCGTCAATAGCTAAGACGTCATCATCCTCTCCCGGAAGGGATTTTGTATATTTTTCGTGAATACTTTCATAAATGCTTTCATGGAAACCAATAAAGACTCCATTACTAAGCTCATGGGCCATGTCGATGGCAGATTCATAGCCCTTATCCGCAGAAATCACGAAAATCTCCTTCTTCTCATCCATGGAAACTTCAAATCCAAGGTAAGTGGTGATCATAAAATCAAGCGCGTTTGTAGCGCGCTTTTTCAACAGATGCACCCTAATTTTTACCCCGCGCTCCTCATAAACCTTTAACAGGTCATAGATAGCGCGTTTGATGTTTTCATTGGAGCAAAAAACCACAACCTTATCCCCAAAGCCTAACTCAGAAATACCAAAAAGCCCTCTGACGGCCGTGTTTTCGTAGTCCACCAAAAACACTCGCTTCATACTCTCTACCTCCTTTCTGCTGCCACTCGCAACGATTTCCAATATATACTAGCACATTTTTTTAAATAAATCCACAAAATTGTGAAATATGAGAACCCCATCCCCCGCCCCGATATGAGCAAAAAACAGGCATATATCCTGCGATATATGAATATTTAGTAGCATCTTAAAGGTGAGCAGCACGCAGCAATACACAGGTATCAAAACCCTGAAATTTTATGTAAACTTTCTGTGAATTTCCAAACACAAACCTATACATTTCAGGGGAAAAGTGTTAGTATATGCGTAAAGAAAAAGGCTCTATTAAACAAGGAGGTTATCCATGGAGAAATCGATTGATTACGCAGCCATCGGTCTAAGATTGAAGCAATTCCGCAAGGAAAAAGGCATCACTCAGGATGCTATTGCAAAGGATCTTGGCGTGACTGTGGCTTATATCAGCAACATAGAAAACAACAAGGTAAAGATGAACCTGAAGGTTCTCTCCTACTATGCTAATTTGCTGGGTGTATCTATTGATTATTTGCTTTACACAGACCGCTCTAAGGTCTCTTCTCTGGATGCTGAGATCTTAAAGATGATGGAATCCTTCTCCAACGAAGAAAAAGAGAAGCTCATCAAGGTGTTACACGTACTAAAAGATACTAAATAATCCTCTATTTTTTAAAACGGACCGGTAAGATACCTTGCCGGTCCGTTTTTTACGTGTTTTTACTCCACAAAATATATGGTGGACATATCCTGTACATACAAAGGGTAGAATGTATAGCCCGCCAGCTTTTTGTTTACCGCCACCAATGATGCGGCATCCTGAATAAATACGCTTGCCGCATGCTCGGATAAGAGCTCCTGACAGATGGTGTAGTAATAGAGCTTTTCCTCATAGCTGGTGCTTGCAATCGCGGCTCTTATAGCCTCATCGTAATCTGCGTTAGAAAAATTTATAAAATTCTTGGATGAAGTCGAGTCATAGCGGCCAAGCAAGTCCTTAGGAGCAAGGTCTGCGTCAAGCCCCACAATGGTAGCCTGATAATCGCGCCCGACGTAGACCTCGGAGACCCATGTTGTCCACTCCACAAGCTCGATGGTGGCAGTTATACCGCCCTCCTTTAACTGCTCCACGATCACCTGCGCCGTATCTATGTGAAACTGATAATTTGACGGAACGGAAATGGTCATCGAAAAGCCGTCCGGGTATCCTGCCTCACTGAGAAGCTCCTTTGCCTTTTCCACATCACGCGTATAAGCGTTTTCCAGCTCCTCATCGTAGTATGCCTCAAAGGCGGGGAACACGCCGCTTCCTATGATATGGCCATATCCGCCCCCAACCATGTCTATGATCTCCTGGGCATCCACCAGATAACAAAGCGCCTGTCTAACCAGCTCATTGTCAAACGGTTCTACGGCATTGTTTAAAAACAGCGCCTGAACAAGGTTGGAGCTTCCCACCTCGATATTATAGCTGTCTGTAAGCTGTGCAGCCTGGTCAGCTGTAAGATATGGATAGATATCAATACTGCCGCTTTGGAGCGCCAGCAATACAGATGAGTCCGCATCGGCTATGATCTTAAATGTAACCTGGTCTAAATACGCCTGATTGCCATAATAATCCTCATTTTTCTCGATCACCAAGCTATCCTGTGCGGTGTATGAGACAAACTTAAACGGCCCCGTCCCGATGGGTGCGCTTGCCTGATCGTCATAATCCTTTGGAATGATCGCAGCAGTCATGTACGCGATAAATTCTGTGTCTCCCTCACTAAGATACACCTTCACCGTGCTCTCATCGACAATCTCCACCTCTTTTATGGCTGACAGATCGTCCATAAGGGAGGTGGTATCACCCAGCAGTCCAGCCGCTCGTTCCAGTGAGTATTTTACATCCTCCGCTGTGACTTCTTCGCCATTATGAAAGAGGACGCCTTCTCTCAATGTAAAGGTATACTCCGTTCCGTCATCGGAGACCTCATAGGACTGCGCAACAGCGCCCACCAGATTTCCCTGACTGTCGGGCTTTACAAGACCTTCAAAGATGTTAAAGAGCACTTCTCTTGTGCCCGCCGACTCCATCATATGGGGGTCCAATGTATCCAGATCCTGCTGGATTCCCACCACAATGCTTCCGCCTTCCTTTGCCTCACTGCTCTCGGTTGTCTCCGTCTGTTCTGCATCGCTTTCCTGAGTGGTTGAGCTGCCAGTGCCAGAGCAGCTTGTAAGCGCCAATACGGCGGATAGTGAAACAAATGCAAGTAACTTTCTCGTTCTCATGCTTTGCTCTCCTTTCTAACGGGTTTACCCGTTCATAACTTTTATCGTTGGCGGCCGGATTGGTCCGCCACGAACAAACACCGCCCGGATTACCGGGCGGTGTTATTGTATACAAAGATCAATTAAAAAGCAAGCTTTTTACGCCATACAGTGGGTTAGTCTGTCCGGCAAAAAAGTTACGCCATCTTGTTGACTGCCTGAGCCAGACGGGAAACCTTTCTTGAAGCTGTATTCTTGTGATATACTCCCTTCCTCTGAGCCTTGTCAATCTCACTGGTAGCCGCAAGCAGAGCTGCCTGAGCCACTTCCTTATCTCCTTTTTCGATGGCTGCGTCCACCTTCTTAACATAAGTCTTAACTCTGGACTTAATTGACTTATTCCTCTCGGTCTTAGTCTTGGTTACTAAAACTCTCTTCTTTGCAGATTTAATATTTGCCATGTGGCACCTCCAATATATACACAAACTTAAAGTAATTTGTATAAGTCGGAAGGAGAGAGTCTCCCGCTTATAACCTCTGTCCCTTTTGACACGGCTAGCTGGACAGACACTAAGACAGTGTAGCAAAAAGCTTTCCGGCTGTCAATCACTATTTTGTATTTTTTGTTTTTTACAATGCCTGAGCTAAAAAGTTCTTTCGCTCACATGAGCCTGCGTCACTTATGAGCGACAGGTATTGCGGGATGTTTTTTTAGCATCCCGTTTATGATTTCACGAGTATAAGCACCAACGTGCTTTTTTACGGACTTGTCCAGGTCTGAAATGAAAAAGGGATCTCCAAACTCTACGTAGACAATGCCTTTTTTGACTTTAGGATGCTGGCGCTCCCATACCTCCCAGGTGCCGGAGATGGCCACGGGTACCACGGGAACCTTGGCCTTTTCTGCCATCTTAAGGGAACCTTCCTTAAACTCCAGCGTGGGAGTTTTGTCGGGATGTCTGTTTCTCGTGCCCTCGGGGCAAATCCAGACGGAGATGCCTCTTTTTAACTGTTCCGTGCCCTTTATAATGGTCGCCATACTCTGGCGCATATCATCACGGTCTAAAAACAGGCAGTAGAGCAGATTCATCCAGCTGGAGAGAAGTGGAACTTTTTGCATCTGGATTTTGGAGACAAAGCCGCAAGAGCCCTTTATCTGTGTGTAACCGGCGATAATGTCAAAATAGCTCCTGTGGTTTGAGACGTAAAGTACCGCGGTGTCCTCCGGAACTTTCTCTCTGCCCGCCACCTTTAGCTTAACACCGCTGGTAAAAAGAATCAGTCTGAAGGCGGACTGAACCAGCTTTAGGGCAAGTTTGTTTTTTAGGGTGGTACTAAATAAGCCGATCACCCACAAAATCCCTAAGGGGATGATCCCAATAAGCAAATATAGGGCGACAATTGTGTAATCTAAAATAACTCTAATCATTTCGTACCGGCAGGCTGCGTCTTTGCGGCTTGCTCATTCCCTCCTCTTTGGGTGTCAGCTGTTTTCTTAAGTTTGCTCGGAGTTTTTGGCTTTTGCCTCAGAGCCCTTGCGCCCTACATCAGAGCCTTTGTCCTTTGGTTCGCTTTCTTTTTTAGGGAGTCTTGCATAGATACCGGTCAGTTTTTTTAGATACGCTGCAAGCCCATCGTTGAAGTTTTCAGGGTGAACTCTAAACTGCCAATTTCCCGATGCCACGGAAGGGGTGTTCATCCTTTGGCTGCTGTCATAGCCCAGTAAATCCTGCATGGGGTAGATTGCATATCTTGCCGTGGTGCTCATGGCGGTGCGAATCATATCCCAGTGTATCGTATTGCCGCTGGTATTCATATAAATGCGGATCTTATCCTGCACTTCAGGCTCTAAGGATTTATACCACCCCTGAGAGGTGTCATTGTCATGGGTTCCAGTGTAGCAGATGCAGTTTTCGGTGGTGAAGCGATAGGGGTAAATGTCATTATCCTCCGGGTTTCCAAATGCAAACTGCAGCACCTTCATGCCGGGAAGATTAAAGCGGTCACGCAGAGCTTCCACTTCCGGGGTGATAATTCCCAGATCCTCCGCCCAGATAGGAAGATCCTTGCCGAGGGCTTTTTGCAGGGCGCTAAAGAAGTCTACGCCGTGTCCGGGGCACCACTTGCCGCCTGTGGCGTCCTCATCGCCGTAGGGCACCGCCCAGTATGACTCAAATCCGCGGAAATGATCGATGCGGATATAGTCAAAGACGGATAGCTGATTTTTTATGCGGCTAATCCACCATAAATAGCCGGTTTTTTTGTGATAACTCCAGTCATAGAGAGGATTTCCCCAGAGCTGGCCTGTTGCACTAAAATAATCCGGCGGAACGCCCGCTACGACTGTTGGATAGCCCTCATCGTCTAAGAGAAACAGCTCCGGATGAGCCCACACATCAGCACTGTCCATGGAGACGAATATGGGAATGTCGCCTACAATCTTTATTCCACGGATGTTGGCATAAGTCTTTAGAGCCGCCCACTGGCGGAAGAAAAGAAACTGGATAAATTCGTGATAACCCATGTCCCGGGAAAATTTCTCCTTTAGAGCCGCCTTCATTTTTGGAGTGGGTTTTTTTAGCTCATCATCCCAATCAAGAAAGCTAATACCGCCCTGGGAGGCTTTTATGGACATAAAGAGGGAGTAGTCTGATAGCCAGTCCGCATTTTCCTTGCGGAATTTTTCAAAGCTCTTTGTAACGGATGCGTCCAGCACAGGCTTTTTTCGCTTCTGATCACGCAAAAAATTGTCATAGGCCCTTTTAAAAAGAGGGTTTTTAAAGTACTGCACATAGCCGTAATCCACCTTGTCATCAGAAAAAGCAGGGGTGTAGGCTAAATCCTCATTTGTAAGCAATCCGTCCACGACTAAGTCGTTCAGCGAAATAAAAAGGGGCTGCCCTGCAAATGCGGAAAAGCACTGATAAGGGGAGTCCCCATAGCCCGTGGGTCCGAATGGCAGAACCTGCCAGATGGACTGACCGGCCTTTTCCAAAAAGTCTACAAAGTCATAGGCACCCCGCCCGAAATCTCCGATGCCATATTTAGAAGGGAGCGATGAGGGGTGTAATAAAACACCTGCATATCTTGGCGTTAGCTTTGTCATATATAGCCTCCTTAATAAATTTAGCTAACAAAAACAAAACATACCCGGTCCGCAGCAAAGGCTGCTGCCTCCGCATACATTACAGAGCATGCTAAACAAACACAGCCTACAGCAGAAATCGGAGCCGCTCATATCCGGCGCGCCGTAGGCGCGCCCCATCTCCTCATACCATCCGGAGCCATTTTGAAGCCGGGACATGAACTGTTTGTATTCCATGTTATTGGGTTCTAATTGGCATGCCCGCTGGATCTGCTCCTGAGCGGTGGCGGTATTTCCAAGTCCTGCGTTTGCCCTGGCTGAAAAGTAGTACCACTTTCCATCATGGGTCTTTATATCTCCTAAGGTTCTTATAGCCTCCTCATACATACGGTTGTTAATAAAATTAGCGCATGCCTGATAATATGCCTCATCCTGATCCATGGAAGAAGAGCCCTGCTGACGCTGACCGGCGCCAAAACCGCCATAACCGTGCTGGTCATAGCCGTACCCTCCGTAGGCGCTATGAGCGTCCGTGGCCTCTCCGTTTACTATGGCCTTATAAGCACGCTGGATCTCCTTAAAGCGCTCCTCAGCGGCTGCCCTTTCTGCTTCACTTTTTCCTATATTGGAGTCCGGGTGATACTTGCGGCTCAGCTTTCGGTATGCCCGTTTAATCTCCTCATCGGAGGCATTTCTGTCAACCCCCAGTACCTTATACGGATCGGTCATCCCTCCCGACTCTCCTTTCTCTTTCCTTGTTGGCGCTCCTCCTTCACCTTCAAAAACCGGCTCCAGATTCCCGCATAAATAATATTCCTCAAAAGCTCCCCATCCGTAAGGACAGGAAGCTTCTCAAACTCTCTTGCTCCGGCAGTCGCCAGCATTAAAAGCTGTCCGTAAATCCACTCATCAAAATCTTCCCTAAAAGAAAAACTTTTAAGCGGGTTAAAGCAGTGCTTTTTCTCATCCCGCAAAAGATCATCATAGGCGTCCAGAAGATAAATGAGCTTGCCAAGATAAAAGCCCATCAAACGCAGTTCCTGCTCCCACTCATCATGACGCCATGCAAAGACCTCACCCATCATTTTACCAGTCTGAGCTGCGATAAAGTCCAGAGCCTTTTCATTTATCTTTCGCCCTTCAAACTTTTTTTCAAGCAAACTGGTTTTTTTTAGGCACTCTTTGATGCATGCACACTTTTGGGGATACAGCTTAGTAAGCTTTTTGATATCTGTCTCAAGAATACCCTTATAGCAAAAAGCTCCAACCTTTTTTTCATCCCTCCAGTCGTCCACACATTTATAGTATGTCAGCAGTATGTTCATGTGTGCCGCATAGGCTATGCAGGAATTTGCCAGATATGGCTTTTTTTCAAACGGATGAAGCACGCAGCGCCTGTCTTTTTCTGTGGTATCCGGCTCATAAAGTCCTGTCAGAAGGATTCCCAAGAAAGTCAGGTCATAGCTAAGTGACAGCTGCCCCCACACTCCGTATTCCTCCCGGAGTCCTCTGCAGAGCCCACAATAATATTTCTGATAACGGTCATATTCCCGTATTTTTAACTCAGGTCTGTTGACAACAATATATCCAAACATCTTTTATCCTTAGCTCTTCTTTGTAAACTCAATCCTGCACTTAGGGCAGGTGATCACAACCTTTCCCTTGCCCCTGGGTATTTTGATCTTTTGCCCGCATCCAGGACACGAATAAATATGATGGGTTTTTCTGATTCTGGCATGGGCCAAAAAACGCCGTTGCCTGTCCCGAAGTCCCTGGGTATGACTCAAAAACCAGTCATTTTCACGATTCCGCTTCTCATAGTTTTTTGACAAAATACGAGCATATGTATAGATCAGCAGTACCAGAGCCAAGACCAGGAGGATAAAACTTCCCACAAAAATGTTGATGAATATCAGGATCATACCAGTCCACAAAAGGAAATATCCCAGACTGTCAAGACCGTATCGTCCCTGCATAAACCGATATATACTTTGTTTCAGATTCCTCAACATAAGATTTCCTCCACCTTTTTATAAAAGCTCTGCGGCAGATTCTCTAAGCTGCTGCGCTGCCTCTTTTATCTGCCCTGCCTGCATATCTGTGATCTTCTCCGGAGAGCTCTTTGCAACCAACTTTTTACACAAATCCTTATCTGCCCTGATTTTCTTATACTTCTCTCGAGGCATATTGGACTTTTCCTGCTCAAGGCGCTGTTCCACCTGATATACCAGATTTTCCGCCTCGTTTCGGATTTCGAGCAGCTCAAGCCGCTTATTCTCCTCCGCCTCATAACGGGCTGCATCCTCTCTGGCTCTGCGGATCTCCTCCTCGGACAGATTGTTGCTGCTGGTGATGGTGATCTGCTGTTCTCTTCCGGTTCCCAGATCCTTTGCCGAAACCTTTAGGATACCGTTTACGTCGATGTCAAAGGTCACCTCTATCTGAGGAGTTCCTGCCAGGGCCTTCTTGATACCCTCAAGCCTGAAATTACCCAGCAGCTTATTATCCCTTGCAAACTTTCTCTCGCCCTGGTAAACCTTTACCTCCACGCTGGTCTGAAAATTTGCAGCAGTGGTAAAAATCTTACTCTGACGGGTGGGGATGGTCTCGTTTCGCTCAATGATCCGATGAGAAATTCCTCCCACTGTCTCAATGGAAAGAGAAAGAGGGGTCACATCCATCAGTAAGATCTGGGCGACTTTGGAGTCTGTGGAAAGAGCGAAACTATCTGCCGCTAACTTCCCTCCCTGAATGGCTGCTCCTAAGGCAACGCATTCATCGGGGTTTACAGACTTGCTGGGGTCTTTTCCCAGAAGCGTGCTCACCTTTCTCTCGACTGCGGGGATGCGCGTGGATCCGCCTACTAACAGTACTCTGTCAATCTGAGACGCCGTCAGCCCGGCATCAGCCAAGGCGTGTTTTACCGGCACCTCCGTTCTGTTCACCAGATCCTTTGTCAATTCCTCGAACATCTTCCTTGTGATGTTCATCTGCATATGGATTGGCTCTCCCTTTTTCACAGTGATAAACGGGAGGTTTAGATTGTAGTTTTCCGCAAAGGAAAGTTCCTTTTTCGCTCTCTCCGCCTCCTCACGCACCCTCTGCATGGCTGCGGCGTCTTTCTCAATCTTCACTCTGTGAGCCTTTTGAAATTCTTTGACGATGAACTCTACCAGGCGCTCATCAAAATCATCGCCCCCAAGGCGATTATCTCCGGCGGTGGAAAGCACCTCGATTATATTGTCCCCGATCTCTATGACTGATACGTCAAAGGTGCCGCCTCCCAGGTCATATACCAAAATTTTCTGGGACTGTCCATTGTCAAGCCCATATGCCAAGGCAGCTGCCGTTGGCTCATTGATAATACGCTTCACCTCAAGCCCCGCAATGCGTCCCGCGTCCTTTGTAGCCTGGCGCTGCGCATCGTTAAAATATGCAGGAACAGTGATAACTGCCTCTGTTACGCTCTCTCCCAGATAATTTTCAGCATCCTTCTTTAATCTGCCAAGTATCATGGCAGAAATTTCCTGAGGAGAGAAATTTTTCTCATCAATCCTGCAGCGGTAATCCGTACCCATCTGCCGCTTGATGGATGTAATAGTTCGATCCGGATTTACGGCAGCCTGCCGCTTTGCCTTCTCCCCAACAAAACGCTGGCCGTCCTTTGAAAAAGCCACCACGGTTGGCGTTGTCCTGGCGCCCTCGCCGTTAGAAATAATGACTGCTCTGTCGCCTTCCATCACTGCCACAGCGCTGTTTGTCGTTCCAAGATCTATACCTATTACCTTTCCCATATTCTCTACCTGCCAATCATCTAAATCCTCTGACAATGCTGCTTTTTTATACCGTTTTTTCACATTGTCAAACTCATCACAAACTCATCACAAGTTCATCACAAGTATACGCAGGCTCAAAATTTGTGTCAATAAGAGGGGGGCATTCTTTACGAAAGGTTTATATTTTGTTTATCAACTTCCCTTTTTAAGTAATAGGCAGTCTTTAATAGTCCACTTTTATCAGACTAAGCCCGCAGGCAGGAGCAGTGGGGCCTGCTTTTGTTCTATCAAGAGCCTCTAGTATTTCCTTTACATGCTCCGGCGGATAGCTTCCTTTTCCAACCTCTAAAAGAGTTCCTGTAAGAATGCGAATCATATTCTGCAAAAAGCCCGTTCCGTGGTAATTAAAGTAAATGTAGCTCTTTTTCCTTACTATCTCAATTTTATCCACGATGCGAACCGTGGACTTTTTCATGTGGGAATTTCCGCAAAAGCTCTTAAAGTCATGCTTTCCCACCAGATATTCTGCCGCCTGCCTCATAGCCTCCACATCTGGGGAAAAGCTTAGAGTGCAGACGTACTTTCTGTCAAATACCGGCTTTACATCCCCATCATAGCAGGTGTAGCAGTATGTCTTTCCCACTGCTTTGTAACGGGCATGAAATTGCATAGACGCCTCTCTAACTTCCCTAACAGCAATATCCTCCGGCAGATACTTATTCATATAATCTCTTATCTCTTTAGGAGTGTGCTTTGTCTCCATGCGGGCGTTTGCCACCATAGCTTTTGCGTGAACTCCCGCATCCGTCCGCCCCGCGCCGATAACTTCCACAGGCGTATCACACATCCTCGTAAGCACATTTTCCAGCTTACCCTGGATGGTATCGCGTCCCGGCTGACGCTCCCAGCCGTAATATCTGCTTCCGTCATAGCTTATTATCATCTTATAATTCTTCATGCTTTTTCTTTCTTCTCCTGCCTTTATCTTTTCGATATATGAGAAAAAGACTTAAGGGTATGCAGTTATTTTTTGCATACCCCAAACCTTAACTAAGATAAGTTTAAGCCGTTAGTGTGTTTTTTCATTCAGATTTTTTTGCCACAATAAGTGCGTCCTGTCCAAAGGGATGCATATCCACAACAGATATCCCTTCTTTTTTCTCAAATCCCAAGCACGCCACAAAGCGGTCTTCCAGATCAATCGCCTTGATATCCCAGCCGGATAAATCCATATTAAGCCGCACCCTTGTATTATAGGGAACGTAAAGTAAGAGCAGATTTTTTTTGCACTCCGCAACTCGTATATCAGAGGTCTGGTTAATAAGCAGATCCTGTCTTGGCGTCAGCTCTCTCACGCGAAGCTCCTCTAAGAGCAGCCGCAGATAGCCATAGTCCCATGCTCCAGGGAAAGCCATCGCCTCCTCCCAGGACTTTGGCACATCAAACCCTTCGCCAAGCGCAGTACCAAAGCGCTTATTCACCTTGTGCCAGCTGTAAATACCGGCAGCTCCGTAGGTGATACCTGCACAGGCTCCCGCCAAAACGCTTACATAGGCTGCCCGGCGCACGTCACGCCTAGTCCAGCGTCCATACATACGCCTGGAATATCCCATCTCCTCATAGCAGGGTTCTGAGTTTATCAGGGGCTTTTTCGGGTATTTTTGCTGCATGGTCTCTGCCAGGGAGTATGGCATGCTTAAATCCTGCGCATTGTGTCCGCTCTGATAAAAGCACAGATCCATTAGCTCATATAGGTCATCTGGTATCTCCGTATACCGTCCCTTGATATGGGTGGTAAAAAGGCAGTGCGGTGCTAGCTGTCTCAATTTTCTTCCCACATGGACATAATAGCGGGTCGTCTCTTCCTCCGGAAAATCCGTATCTCCGCTGATTATATATAAAGGCTCCAGATCCGTAAATGTCTCATGAACCTTTTTTACATAGGCGTCCAGAGAGTCAAATGGAAGCGCACTGTCAGGAAGCAGCTTTGTCACCCAGGTGCCGGGCACGTGATTACTCCACAGCACCACCAGTGCCAGCTGGAAGCCTTCTGCCACAGCCTTTTCACACATCGCTCTTGCGTGCTCAAAATAGGCGTCGTTTAACTGGTGCGGATCCCCGTCTACAAAAGGCTTGTAGTCCAGATCCGTATCAGAGGCGTCCCACTGGTGCAAAATGTTTATCTGAATGGCATTATACCCCTGAACCTTTCTTTTGTACAGATAATAATCCCATTCGTCATCAGTGATGTTTGTAAAGGCAGACCAGCAGGTATCTGCCAGATAAAAGAATGGTTTTCCATCTCTTAGCAATGTTTTTTTATTTTTTGAAACCTGAAGCATCCTTATCTTCCTCCTCTCAGTAATACATTAACCGCCTGTTCCCATCGCTCCATGCGTTTTTTCCACTCGGTTTCTTTCATACCGCTTCTATACGTCTCGCACTCTCGTCTCGCAAAGAGCGCCTCCTTTTGATACACCCCCGCTGCGATGCCCGCCATATATGCCGCACCTATAGCGGAGAGCTCCTCATCCCTGGATACTAAAACGGTAGTCCTTGCCATATCGCTCAAAAACTGCATCAGGTAGGGATTCTTGCTGGGGCCTCCGTCAGCCTTTATCTCGTTCAAGCGCAGGCCGCTGTCCACAGCCATTGCATTTAACACGTCCGTGATCTGATAGGCTATACTCTCCACACCGGCGCGGACCAGCTCGTTTTTGCCGGTGGTTCGGCTCATACCGTAAAACATCGCCCTGACATTCTCATTCCAGTACGGTGCAGAAAGACCTGAAAAAGCAGGAATTAGAACGGTCTCATCCTCTGGGTTACTCTCTTTTGTGATCCTATCCGTCTCACCGGGGCCCGTGAGCAGTCCGAGGTCGTTTTGCAGCCATGTTATAACTGCCCCGGCATAATTAATATTTCCCTCAAAGACGTATTCCGTCACCCCATTGATTCTCCATGCCAGAGATGTGGTCAGCCCATTTAGGCTTTTCATATATTCACGCCCGATATTCATCATAATGGAGGAGCCGGTTCCCAGCGTGACCTTCACCTGCCCTTTCTCGTGGCAGCCCTGACCAAAGAGAGCGGCGTGTGAGTCTCCCATCACCCCGTAGATGGGGATTGGTTTTTTTAGATAACCGGAAAAATCCGTGTAGCCAAAGCAGGCGTTGCTGTCACAGACCTCTGGCAGGCTCTCCATCGGAATCTCAAAAAGACTGCACAGGCGCTTTGACCATGTCCCTGTATGAATATCAAACAACTGCGTGCGTGAGGCGTTTGAGACATCAGTCTTAAATACTTTCTTATCCGTCAGGCAGTAAATCAGCCAGCTGTCGATCGTCCCCAGGTAGAATTCCCCCTCGGGCTTTACATTTTCGATAAGCCAGCGCATTTTGCCGGCGGGAAAATACGGGGAGAGCACAAGCCCAGTGATCTCATAGATTTCGTCCCGATAGTCCTCGTATCTTCTTACTATATCGCTAGAGCGTGAACACTGCCAGACCACAGCATCCGCCAGTGGTGTAGCGTCTTTATCCCACATAAGAGTTGTCTCGCGCTGATTGCTGATACCAAGAGCCGCTATCTCATCCGGGTTTATACCAGCGGCCTCTATCACATCGCGGACCGCCTTATGAGTGTTTGAATAAATTTCCATGGGGTCGTGTGAGACATGCCCCAGCTCGTTTATCAGCTGTCTGTGCTTCTTATCCGCCCGTTTTATCAGCCGCCCCTCCTGATCAAAAAGGACGGCCTTTGTGCTCTGCGTACTTTGATCAATACTTAAAATATAATTCATAGCGCCTCTTCCACGGATTTTACGATACCCTTATCGTCCAGTCCGTAATAAGCAAACATTTCTTTATTGGTTCCGGAAATCATATGTGCGTCCGGCAGGCTTAGTGCTAGCAGACGCTTAGGGCAGTTTGCTGAAAGGGTCTGTGCCACAGCGCTTCCAAGCCCCCCCTGGGGCACATGCTCTTCTATACTTACTACCAGCTTTACATCCTTCGCCTTTTTAAGTAAGGTATCAGCATCAAACGGCTTAATGCAGTACATGTCGATAAGCCCGGCTGAGATCCCCTTAGCCCGTAGTGCTTCCATGGCAGCCTTGGCATAGGGAACCATCTCGCCGCATGCCACTAAGAGGACATCCGTTCCCTCTCCTATGACCACGGCCTTATCCATTGTAAAGTCCATATCTTCGCCGTACACATCCTCGGTGGCGGATCGGCTCACCCTGATGTATGCAGGCTGATCGTCCTTTAAAAGAGCCTCCATCAGACGCGCTGTCTGGAAGCGGTCACTGGGATTATAAACCCTCATGCCGGTGAGGGCTGACATGGCCGCAAAATCTTGGCAGGAGTGGTGGGTCATTCCCAAAGCTCCGTAGCTTACGCCGCCGCTGATACCTATCAGCTTTACGTTAGTGCCGGAATACGCCACATCCACCTTGGCCTGCTCATAGCTTCTGGTTGAGACAAAACTTGCCGGGGATGCCGCGTAAACCTTTTTGCCGCATGTAGCCAGTCCGGCAGAGATTCCCACCAGATTCTGCTCTGCAATCCCCACCTCCACAAACTGCTTCGGATACTTATCTGCAAAAGGCCCCAGTGAGGCAGAGCCCCTTGAGTCAGAACAGACAACCACAATATCCCGATCCGTTTTTGCTTTTTCCATCAAACAGTCGCAGATGACCTGCCGGTTTGTAATCTTATTCATGCCAGCACCTCCTCGATCTCCTTTAAGGCTTTCTCATACTGCTCCCTAGTCATCACGCCGTGGTGCCACTTCTTTTCATTTTCCATAAAGGAAACGCCCTTGCCCTTTACCGTGTGTGCGATGATGACGGTGGGCTTGCCTTCACAAGTCTTAGCCTCTCTGTAAGCCGCCGAAAGCTTCTCGCAGTTGTTTCCGTCTTCCACCTCTAAAACATTCCAGCCAAAGGCAAAAAACTTCTCTGCCATGGACGCGGTGGACATGACCTCGTCCGTCGTGCCGCTTATCTGGAGGCGGTTTAAATCCACGGTGGCGCAGAGATTGTCAAGCCCGTACTGGCTGGCAGCCATCATGGCCTCATAGTTGGAGCCCTCAGCCATCTCGCCGTCACCAAGCACCACGTAGGTGCGATAGTCTCTTTCATCCATCTTGGCAGCCAGCGCCATACCAACACCGATGGCAAGGCCGTGTCCTAGGGAGCCGGAATTTATCTCGATCCCGTTTATCTCCGTGTTTGGATGGCCGATGAATTTTGACTGATACTTAGAAAAGGTGTCAATGGCCTCCTGCTTGTCGAAAAAGCCCTTCTCCCCCAAAACCATAAACAGTGCATCTGCGCAGTGTCCCTTGCTCAATAGGAAGCGGTCCCGGTTCGGGTCAGTGAAATTTTCCGGCCCCACATTCATAATATCAAAATACAATACTGTCAGGATATCGATCACGCTTAGATCTCCGCCCACATGACCGGCACCGGATTTATAGATCATCTCGATGATATCCCGCCTTAGCTCATAGCTTTTTCTTGTCAATTCATCCATTTTTACTCACCTCGAATATAGGCTTTTACCTCTTCTTCGTTGTCATCGTATAGATCCGGCTTAATGCCGATGTACTTGCATGCCTCATAAAGCACCGGGACGATGTCCTTGTGGATTCCCACGCAGTGATGGATATATGGGCCCTCCACGATCTTGGCCTCTAAGCGCTTCCAGTTTTTCACCTCGACCCACACATAGGTTCCCTTGGTGTAAGGACCGTCCACACTTTTGGCGTTGCCAAGCAGTAAGGAATACTCCCCGTTGTCTCCATCAAAGCGGCAAAGGGTCATCTTGCCCGGCTTTGCCAGTGCCTCCACCGCTCCGGGATAGTCAAACGCCAGCGGATAGCCGATGGTGGGCTTACAGGAAGCGCAGCTTATGGGCCATGGCCCGCAGTGCTGCAAAAGCTCTGCGTTGTCGTTATCTGGATGACGCACTGTCCAGTCGGCAAAAAAGGTTCTCGCCTCGTCCATGCCTGCCGCCTCTGCAAGCACCGCGGTGATCGCACCGTGGATATCGGTCTCGCAGACAACAGGCAGACCTTCCTCATTTAACAGGCTGTTTGCCGCGCATGGCATTATGCCAATCTCTTTCTGTAGGGCGTTCCAGCATTGGATTGCAACAGCATTACAGCCATACTGTTCTGCCAAATTTTTCATCGCCACCTTAAGAGCCGCCACGTTTACAAGCTCCTCATCTTTTATCGCAATGTTAAAATTTTCGCGGCAGTATGCGATGGTCTTTTCTACATCTCCGCCCTTGGCCTTTACTTTTTTCATTTCAGCTGTCAGCTCCGGAATGGGGATCGGCGAGAGCTGGATGTTAAATTTTTCTAAAAGCTCGCCTTCATTGCACATGGTGGACCAGAAATCAAAGGGACGCGGGCCGATCTGCAATATGCGGGTGTGGCGAAACGCCTTTACCACGTTGCAGACGGCCAGAAAATTTTTTATACCACGCTCAAACTCCGCATCCTCCAGATTGCAGTTACAAAGATACGTAAAGGGCACGCGAAAACGGCGCAGGACTTTCCCGGTTGCAAAAAGACCGCACTGGCTGTCACGCAGACGGATTCCGTTCTCATCCGGCCTCTCATCCCTGGGCCCCCACAGTAAAACCGGAACATTTAGCTCCTTTGCCAGACGTGCCACCTCGTACTCAGTGCCAAAATTTCCGTGTGGGAAGAACAGTCCGTCTATCTTTTCTGCCTTAAACTTTTTAGCAATCGCCTCTCTGTCCTTATCATCGTGCAGCAGTCCATCATCGGCAATATCATCTATGTCCACATAATCCACGCCAAGCTCACTTAAGCGCTTCCTGGTTCTTCTGGCATACTCTTCAGCTGCCGGGGCAGAAAAAATACTTCTGCGGGTTGGCGCCAAGCCAATTTTGATTCTTGCCATCATCTCTCCTCCTCATTGATTATTAATACCATACAGCTTACGTCTGAGTCCAATTTGTCTCTCTACAAAGGAAAGGTTCAAGTATAGACCTGAACCTTCCCTTTTACTTACTTTATGCTTATTTTAATTATGCCTCTGCCTTCTTAAACTTTTTTAGGTCAATTGGTTTTGCATCCTTTCCCTGGTCAAATCCGATCACAATACCTACAGCCAAAGCCACCACAAAGGCGACCGCGCAGGCGATGCACGCGCAGATGAAGTTTGAGCCAGGACCGCCGGCATATTGCAGAACAGTTAAGAAGTTAGAAGTACCAACCGTGTACACGGCAACTCCCATAATACCGCCGACTAGACCGCCGACAAATCCGCCGATGATCTGACAAGCCATGGCGCGTTTGTTTCTAAGCAGGACACTAAACAACGTGGGCTCAGAGATACCACCGATGATCAGGGTTGTCATGTTAGCAAAGCCCAGCTGTCTTTCCTCACGCTTGGAGCGCAGGAAGAATGCAACTGTCATACCCATAAGCGCATAGTTTGCGATGTTGGCACCAGCCAGGATAACCGGATCGTAGCCAAGCTCTGTTATATTCAAACGGCCAAACTGTACCGCCGCGATGTGCATGCCGCTGGCAACAAGGAAAGGCCAGAAAGCAGCGATAATGCCGATAGCCAGAGGACCAGCAACGTTGGACAGCATTGAGAAGAACGAGGAGATGCCAACGCCTATCCATCTGCCTGCAGGAGCCAGCACGCCAAACATAACAGGAACCATCACAACCAGTGTGCAGAATGGTACACCGATAACCTTAATAACCTGGGGCATGTGCTTATCTAAGAAGCTATACACATACTTCATAACCCATACCGTCAGAAGTGATGGAATAATCGTGGAAGAATAGCTGTATAACTGCATCGGAACTATGCCAAAGATATTAAATCCTTCGCCTGCCGACACAAGCTCAAGCACATTGGGGTCTAACAACAATGCTCCAAGCAGCAGCGCAAGAGCAATGTTGGTATTTAGCTTTTTAGCAGCACCCCATGCCACGAATACTGGCAGGAAGTAAAAACCTGCTTCTCCGACAATGTAGAGCGTCTGCATAAAATCAGAATCATCCGGCAGCCAACCAAGCAGGCTTGAGCCAAGCACGGAGTAGAACATCCTAAAGAAGCAGCAGCCCATCATGATAACGATGACGGGGGCAAGAGAGCCTGAGATGTAATCCAGGATCTTAGCCGGAACCTTCTTAATGTTAAAGGGCTCCTTATCCAGGTTCTCATCAATCGCAGCCGTCACGCCCACCTCAGCGATCTTACAGAATTCCGGATATACCTCTGACACATGCTGTCCAATGATAATCTGGAACTGTTCACCGGAAAACTGCGCCCCCAGCACACCCTTAATCTCCTTAATTCCTTCTACGTCCGCCTTTGATTTGTCCTTAAGGCTTAGACGCAACCTGGTCATGCAGTGTACGGCTCCGGATACATTATCCTTTCCGCCTATCTTTTCCAGGATTTGACTACAAAAATCAGTATACTTAGCCATATCGTTTCCTTTCTCTTATTTTGTTGTAAGATTAATGCATATTTATGCCATCAGGACAAGATGCGCGCTCTTCTCATCCCGTATAAGCCGCTGTATAAAAAAACCTGATCCGCTCCGGACACGGCAAACAAATCCTGTCCAGACACGCATCAGGTAAAGCCCCTCTCGGGTTACAATCCTTCCCTCGCACAAAGTCGGTTGATGTGGAGCATCAGATAAAGTAGCTCCTCCTTTCCCGGCTCTATGTGCAAGACATCCGTGATATAATATTTAATTTTCTCCATCAGAGGTTCAAACTGCGCCAGCTTGATGCTGTCATACATCTCATCCATCTCCGCCTGCGACTCATCAATTTTATTTGAGCGCTTAAGCAAGAACTTCAGATGCGTTACAAACCGCGAATAGTTGAATTCGTTCCGGTCGATGATGATGTTCATCTCGCTTTCGATGATCTCAGTGATATCCTCCACGAAACGCTCCGTATCATCCTTCTCCGGCCTCTGCTTGATATGCCTCTGTGCATTGGCAAAATGCAATCCGATATTTCCAGCTTCACTGCGCGGCAGCTTGATGGATAACCTTCGCTCAATATGGCGAACTGCCCAGTCCCCAAGGAGCATCTCTTTCTCATACAAATGCCGCAATTCATTTAGCATCGGGTTACTTATCACAAGCCCCTTCTTAAAATTCTCAATGGCGAAATTTATATGGTCACAGAGAGCAAATACAAATGCCCTGTTAAACTCCATCCCTAAATAAGTGCTTCCCTTTTCCACAATCTCAAACGTGACGTCCATGACGTCTTCCGGAAACTCTTTTAGCAAGGTCAGGTAGCGAGGTTCTAAGTTGTAGTATGTCCGGTCAATCTTAGAGAGTTCTATCTCATAAGGGGCTTTTTGAAAACCGATACCCTTTCCAAAAGCGATCAACTCATGATTGTTATCATCCAGACACACTGCTACATTGTTATTAATGTTGCGTATAACTTTCATCTTTCCCTATCAAAAAATATGGATCAACAAGCTAAAGTAAGCGTCCGCTTGTCGACTTGATATGACAATAATAAACAAAAATCTAATGCTTGTCAATATAAAATTTAGCATTTTTTACCTTATCTTAAGACTTTATTTACAAATTACTGTCGGAGACAGAAGGCGCTGGGGCAAGGACAAACGGCTTATTTTCATGTTGCATTTTTTTATTTTTCATGTATAATGAGGCAGAAAAGATAATAATGAGTAACAAAGGACAGTTCATAGACCCTCCTGTCCATAAAAAAAACCGGGCATCCAGGCACCTTCCCAGGTGCTTTCTGTGGTGCGCCGGTTTCGGCGCTTTTTTTATTTTTAAAGCTTTCATACACCCGTCAGGGACCAGGCTTTTCTTAAGGAGAATGTGATGTACGTAATAAAAAATGAACAGTGCTTTGATTCCGCTCACTTCCTGGCGGGATATCAAGGCAAATGCAGTAATATTCACGGGCACCGGTGGCGAGTAATCATCGAGGTGGCGCAGGACAATCTAAACCCAGCGGGCCAGGCCCGCGGCATGATCGTGGATTTTGCCGAACTTAAACGGGATCTAAAACAGGAAGCGGATAATTTAGATCACTGCCTTATCATAGAGGAAGGATCTCTTAAAGAGAAAACCCTTAGCGCCCTTTTGGAGGAGGGCTTTAAGGTGGTCAGAGTCCCCTTTCGCCCCACAGCGGAAAACTTTTCCAAATACTTTTTCGATAAAATGACAAAAAAAGGCTACCGGGTTATAAAGTCCATCGTCTATGAGACAGAAAATAACTGCGCTGCTTACAGCCTCACAGGGGAGGTTTCCTATGAATTATGAGGTGGCGGAGATTTTTAGCAGTATTAACGGAGAGGGTCCCTTAGCTGGCACGCTGGCAGTGTTTGTACGCTTTGCAGGCTGCAATCTTAACTGTTCCTACTGTGATACCACCTGGGCAAACCTTAAAGGTACCCCCTTTACAGTAATGACAGAGAAACAAATCCATGAAGCCATCCGCCAAACAGGCATAAAGAATGTGACCCTCACCGGAGGGGAGCCACTGATGCAGCCAGGCATACGAGATCTTTTAGATGAGCTCTCACAGGATAATGATCTTCATGTGGAAATTGAGACCAACGGCAGCATCCCCATCGCCCCTTACCAGGATATGAAAAACCGCCCCTCCATGACACTCGACTATAAGCTGCCCTCAAGCGGCATGGAAAGCCATATGTGCATGGAAAATTACAGTCAGGTTCTTCCATCGGACACAGTAAAATTTGTATGCGGCAGCGATGAGGATCTTTTTTTTGCACTTGAGATTATTAATAAATTTCAGCTTACAAAAAAATGCGCTGTATTTTTTAGCCCGGTGTTTGGCAAGCTATCACCGGAAAAAATTGTAGAATTTTTAAAGGAACACCGCCTTAACGGGGTCAGGCTGCAGCTTCAGCTGCACAAGTTTATCTGGGATCCTGACATGAAGGGCGTATGATATAGGAAGGGATAGAATTATGGCAATCGATCAGGAAGCGATCAAAGAGCATATCAGGGGAATTCTCATCGCCCTGGGTGACGACCCGGAACGCGAGGGCTTAAGAGAGACACCGGAGCGCGTCGCAAAAATGTACTCCGAGGTCTTTGAGGGAATGAACTACACAAACCATGAGATCGCGCAGATGTTTGACAAGACCTTTGACATCGGCGATGATGAGCAGGACATGGTGGTGGTAAAGGATATCGATGTTTTCAGCTACTGCGAGCATCACCTGGCGCTTATGTATGATATGAAGGTTACAGTTGCATACATCCCCAAAGGCAGGGTCATCGGGCTTAGTAAGATAAGCCGTATCGCAGAGATGGTTGGAAAGCGGCTGCAGCTCCAGGAGCGCATCGGCAGAGATATCGCCAGTATTATGACTAAGATCACAGGCTCTGAGGACGTCTGCGTGCTTATAAGCGCCTACCACAGCTGCGTAAGCGCCCGCGGCATAAAAAACACCGGCGCAAAAACACACACTTTAACTCTTCGCGGACGCTTTAAAAATGAGCCTGCACTGTTAGAACAGGTGCGGGCATATTAGGGAGGTTTTTATGGAAGAGAATAAAAAAGCACTTGTGCTTATCAGCGGAGGACTGGATTCTACCACTTGTCTGGCAATCGCAGTGGACAAGTATGGAGCTAAAAATGTGATCGGCCTCTCAATCTATTATGGTCAAAAGCACAGCAAGGAGGTTCTGGCTGCTAAGAAAGTGGCGGCTTACTACGGCATAGAACATATGCAGATGGACTTAAGCAAGCTGTTTTCATTCAGCGACTGTTCTCTCCTCTCACACTCAGACAAAGACATTCCACTTGAGTCCTATGCACAGCAGCTAAAAAAATCTGACGGAAAGCCGGTGTCCACCTACGTTCCTTTCAGAAACGGTCTGTTTTTGTCCACGGCTGCAAGCCTTGCACTCTCTAAGGGGTGTGAGGTTATCTACTATGGTGCCCATGCGGATGATGCGGCTGGCAATGCCTATCCGGACTGCAGCAGTGCCTTTGTTTTAGCAATGGATGCCGCTATCTACGAGGGAAGCGGCGGGCAGCTGCGACTACGGGCACCTTTTTCTTGCATCACAAAGGCGGATGTGGTCTCAGAGGGCCTTCGCTTAAAGGCTCCGTATGAACTGACCTGGAGCTGTTATGCCGGAGGTGATAAGCCCTGCGGATGCTGCGGGACATGTATCGACCGCGCAAAGGCGTTTGAGCTAAACGAGATTAAAGACCCGGCTCTTTGTGATTAATTTTTTAGTTTTACCCTATTAAAAAAGGAGAATATATGTCAAGACAAACAAACGAAAATCCGGCTCTTACACTCCTTGGAAATAAAGATGTAAAATATCCCACGGACTATGCACCTGAAGTACTGGAAACCTTTGAGAATAAACACCCTGATCACGACTATTTTGTAAAATTTAACTGTCCTGAGTTTACCAGCCTCTGTCCTATTACGGGCCAGCCGGACTTTGCCACCATCTACATCTCATATGTCCCCAATATAAAAATGGTGGAGAGCAAATCCCTAAAGCTCTATCTATTCAGCTTTAGAAATCATGGGGATTTTCACGAGGACTGCATAAACATTATTATGGAGGATCTGATAAAACTGATGGATCCAAAGTACATTGAGGTATGGGGAAAGTTTCTGCCAAGGGGCGGCCTCTCCATAGACCCCTACTGCAACTATGGTAAACCAAACACCAAATGGGAGGAAGTTGCCTCCTATCGCCTTACTAATCACGATCTGTACCCGGAGAGGGTGGACAACCGTTAGGAACAGGCGTCCTTACTAAAGCCCTCAAACACCTTAAAATAGTCTTCAAAGGTCTTCCTACAGCATCCTGGATCTGAAATGATGATCCCCGGAGCGCGAAGGCCCATAAGAGAAAAGCCCATGGCAAGCCGATGATCCTCATGCGTCTGTATGAGTGCGGGCGCAGGCTCACCCGGATAAATGCGTATGCCACCCTCAAGCTCGTCCACCCTTATCCCCATACTGTTTAAATTTTGAACTATGGCAGCAATCCTATCGCTCTCCTGATAGCGAATATGGCTGATGCCGGTGATGGTGGTGGGACTGTTTGCAAACGGAGCGATCGCCGCAAGAGTGATGGCCTGATCTGAAAAGCTGCCCATGTCCACGGTGACCCCCAAAAGCTGCCCTGACTTTGGCCCAGTGACGCACACCCCATCCGGAGTATCCTGCGCCTGACAGCCCATCTGCTCCAAAAGCCCAATAAAGCGCACATCCCCCTGGAGCATATTTTTTCTCACGCCCTTCACCGTTACAGAAATCCCAAGAATCGCCGCTGCGCCGTAAAAATAGGCGGCAGCCGACATATCCGGCTCAATTTCATACTGACTGCAATAGTAATCTCCCTCCGGAACCACAAAAAGCCGTTCCCGGGGGGTTTTTACTTTCACCCCGAACTGCTCCATCATCTTAGTTGTAATGTTAATATAGCTCATTCCGTGGCTTCCGGTCACATGAACCATAAGGCCTTCTCTTACGCGCACGCCGCAGATCAAAAATGCGCTTAAAAACTGACTGCTACTGCCGATGTCTATGCTTATCTCATTTTTTTTCACACCACCGCTTATAAGCCGAAATGGAAAGTGATCTTGGCTATCCTCGCACTCTATACTACACCCCATATCTCTAAGAGCGTCAAGCAGAGGCCCCATGGGTCTTCTTCTCATTTGGGCTGAGGCATCCAGATAAAATTCACCTCCGCAAACCCCAAGGAGCGCCGTGATAAACCTTGCCGCCGTACCTGCACTTCCGACATTAAGCGCGACAGAAGAGTTTGGCAGCTTTCCTCCATGCCCCACTACCGTAATAGTTCTTGCCCCCTCATCTGTAAGCACTTCAAACCCTAAGGCCTTTAGGCAGGATATAAAGGATCTGGAATCATCGCTAAAAAGAGCGTTTTGCAGGGTGCACCTAGCGCCGGACAGAGCCGCAAGCAAGAGTGCGCGGTTTGTAATACTCTTAGAGCCCGGTACCCGCACCACTACCGCCCTGCCTGTTATGTCTCTATAAATAGATTTTACCGCGTAGTTTTCCATCTGTCCCCTCCGTAAGCGTCCTAATCCGTAAGAGCCTCGCTTATCATAGTCCAAAAGCTCTCCGGCTCTAATCCCAGTCTCCATCCGGCAATACCGGCTAACTCATAGCTTTCTATCAGCTCCAGCTTCCACTCTAAAGAGTCCTCATCCTCAAGCCACACCTGATAAAATGCTCCGTCAAGCTCATACTCCACAAAATTTTGCTGCTCTGCCTCTAACCATATGGAGCTAAGCCCCAGCTCCTCAATAAGCTGCGCCATGGCGCTTGCGCCAATCGACTCGCTTCCAAGGACTGCTCCGTTTTCATCCACAGTCCAAATCCTGGTGTAAAATGGCACAGCGCATATCAACTTGCTTGCTGGCACATCCTCTAAAGTATCCTCTATTCCATTTTTGACAAACTCATATGAGGCGACGGAGCCGCTCTCCTCGCTTCCTGAATAGTGCTCATCATATCCCATAAGGATTACATAATCCACGATCTGCCCCTGCTCATACCTATTATAGTACTGATTGTAGGCTGCGGGAACATAGTTGTCCACAGAGAGAATAATCCCCTCCTGCCGACACCTGATGGAGAGCTCCCTCAAAAACTGTGTAAAGTGAACGCCGCAGCTTATGTCCATGCCACCATAGCCGGTAGCATCCGCCTCAAAATCTATATTTATGCCATCAAATCCCAGCGAAAGAGCATCCGAGACAAGCGCATCAATAAGCTTTGTTCTGGCGGAATACGAGGAGAGAAGATTGTAATTATTCACCTCGGAATTAAAATTGTCCACCGTTGCCCAGACCGAAATCCCCAGCTCATGCGCCTTTTGCACATACTCCGCGCTTGCAAGGCTTGTAACACTGCCATCCTCACCTGAGATAGAATACCAGGTGGGACAGATAACGTTTAGCCCCGTCGACTGTTCGGCAAGCTCTATGAGGCGCTGAGTCTGGCTTGTGTAACTGTATTCCGTCACCTGTTGCCACCCCATACGCACAGCTTCCTCTAGCTGAATGGATGTATAGACATATGGCTCCCTCTCACGCTGCTTTATAAGCACCTCTGCCTCCTCTATCTCCTGCGTCTTGACATACCCCATAAGGCCGTTTTCTGCGATGCAGTATGTGTAATTTTCTTCCTCCCATAAGATATAAAGGGTTATCTCAGTGGTCAGATCCATGACGATCTCCCCTTTGATGCTCGCCTCCGTCCGAAGCTTTATGTTATCTTTCCTTGCGAGCGCTGTCTGAAATTCCGTCTCAAAATCACTCCAGAGCCATATAATGCGATTGTCGGCAAATTCATCCGATACACAGTCTGAAACTATTTCCAACAGTTCGAGGCTGATATAGTATTCTCCATCCCTTTCCAGTATTCCGGGTGCGGATAAAGTAACCTCCTCCGTCCCCAGCTCATAAAATTCCTCTCCCGGGCGGGCAATTAAAAGCGCCTCCGGCAAAGCGTATAAAAGCGCCTCCTCTTCTGTGTCAAAGTAAAGCCGCTCATCCATATTTTCAGTAAGATATTCCAGGGGCAGATAATAATTCTCCCCTTCCACAAACGCATACTGACCCGTGACAGTGCCATTTAGCAAAAGCGCCCACTGATCCTCCGTCTCCAGCCCCAAGTAGCTGTCCAGATCTGTATATTCACGATTAGGTCCCAGCACGCGAATAAGCTCTACCACTGTACCGACAATGATTATCACCCCTACTATCGCCAGAACCACAACGCCCGTTTTCACCTTCTTTTTGGGGGAGCTTTCTATGATGATATTCTCGTCCATAATCGAATCCACGCTTTCTAATGTGATGAGTGCCCGTGCCGATCCCCGACCGACACAGGCACTCACGCTGGTAGTATAGCATATTATGATGGAGGCGTCAAAATATATTTGACACTCGCTTAAGGACCGGCAGCTCTTCTTTGGCACAACGATCAGCCGCTAAAATCCGATCCGCCACTTTAAATTTTTTTTCATTTCCCCCACTTCATACAGACAGCTAAAAATCCATCCTCATAATGGGCCCCATCCATCTCACCTCCTTTATCATCACAGCCCATCCGGATTTTCTCACCATACACTGCCCTTTCTGCCATACCCGCTGACAATGTGCAAACTCCGCCGCCATGCGTATGATAAGGAATTTAGCACCTCTAATTATGCCCGCTCGCACTCAGGCACCTGTGATATAGTATCAATCATGCGCACACAACCGGATAACATGCACACCTTGTCAGCCCAAGGAGAATAGTGCGGAATTTCCCGCCCCAGGACATCAACCCCATTTATAGGGTGTATCACAGGATATAATGAATTCCTAATCCACTGCTCATGCAATCCCCTTTTGTATGGACAAACACAAAATTCATTATCCCGGTGATACTATAAACCATTCGCCTTTCATCTTCCTTGTGCACTTAAATGTCCTGACTCCTTATCATCTATACTAGCACAGGTAACCCGGTGATACAAGCATTTTTTATGTAATAATTTATTTTTATCTGCTCAATTTGACTATATGTTAAATATAAACCGTTTTTGTTAATTTCTCTTTGCCAAATTGGATGTTATTTGCTACACTGATAAGCACATAAAAACATATAGGAGGATGCCGCACTTTTCGGCAGCAAATATCAATGCAGATAGAAAAGCATAATGACAGAAGTCTTTTTTGTTATATAACAGAGGAAGAGCTAAAGGATCTGGACATTTCCATTGACACCTTAACTTACGGCACCAACAGCTTTAGAAGGCTTGTCGCACTGATCATTAAGGAGGCGGCAGATCGCCAGCTCTTCTCTGCCTGTGACACGCCGCTAATGGTTGAGGCCGTCCCCCTCCACAGCATGGAGCTTTTTCTTCAAATCACCGCCATCGACGAGGCGGACGAGCTTGACTTCAGATTTGCCCAGTTTTCTCCAAGCATCTTTGAAGAGATCGACTTAGATGATGACGATGAAGAAGCGGAGCCTGCAAAGATTGAAGATACTAATAGCATCTATGCGCCTGAGGAAAAAACATTTACTCCCCCAAAGACCACGTCCGGAAATTTCAAGAGCAGGCAGAGGACTGCGAAAAACTCCCGCAAGGCCGTCTATGTCTTTGACAGCTACGATACGCTGATCACCGCTTTGCGCTCTGCAGGATGCGTGGCGGATTTTAGCAATATCAAAAGCTCCCTGTATTATCATCCTGATAAGAAGCAGTATTATCTTGTACTCTTACAATACCAAAACTCCGCTCCCATCCGCGCGCTCTTACACTCCGTCTGTGAGTACGCGTCCATGCGCCCCATGAGTTCCTCCCTCAAGGCATGGCTTGCGGAGCACTGCCGGTGTCTTATCCGATCGCACGCCATCTCTCATCTGCTTACGGCAATATCCAAGGACTAAACGCACTACAGGCAGGGGAAAATTTTTATCTAGCACCCCCCATAATCTTTAAAAAAACCGTTATAGGCAGGTCAATCCTTACCTATAACGGTTTTTCTTTACTAAAGGTGTTATTCTTGCGTTGATTCTTGTTTCTTCTCGCCGATGCTAAGGAGCAGATTTAAGACAATGCCAAAGATTGCCGCGCCTGCGATGCAGGGCACCTGCACTCCAAATATCGGAATATTTCCGTCAAATGCGTAATTTCCGCCAATGCCTATGATCATGATGGATGCGATCACCGCAATGTTCTTAGAGGAGAACATATCCACCTGCTTATCGATCATAATGGCTATACCCTGAGCCGCAATGGCACCGAAAAGGTAAATCTCCAGTCCGCCGATTACCGCAAGGGGAATTCCGTAAATCACGCGGATCAGCGGCGTAAAGAAACTTACTATCATGGCTATAATGGAGGCCGCCACAAGCACCGGAACGGAGAAAACCTTGGTGATTGCCATTGTGCTGATATTCTCACCGTAGTTTGTTCCTGCCGGTCCGCCCACAAATCCGGATATCATATCGCAGATACCGTCTCCGATCAGGTTTCTATCTAACAGATCTACGAGACTGTACTTCATCTTTTTGCCCTTCTTTTTGGCAACATCATTTACATAGACATCCAGCTGGTACATATGCGCCGTGGACTCCGGAATGGTTGCAATGGCAATGGGCATGATTGCCACAACCGCACTCCAGGAAAACTTCGGCAGAGAAAATGCCGGAACGGCAAAGATGGAGCCGTCTCCAAGCTTCCACACAGACGCCTCTAAGGCGGCGGCGGGAACCTCTCGAAACAAATTTACGCTTCCTGTCACATAAAAAATGGCTGCCACAAGGGATCCTGTAACCACGCCCAAAAGCAGGGGGAGTTGTCCCAAAAAGCCCTTAAGATACTTGGAATATATGATGGTTGAAAGTAAGGTCACAAGAGCAACAATAACCCAGGCTACGCTCTCTGTAGTCGCTTCCGTGCTACTTGGAACGGCATCGCTTAGCGCATTCCCGGCGAGGGTCAGTCCGATGATCATGGCAATGGGCCCGGTAATAGTCGGCGGGAGAATGGTCTCAACTGACTTTTTCCCAAAGAAGCGTATCAAAAGACCTGCCACGATGGACACAAGACCGGAGCAGATAATTCCAAACTGAGCGTACTGGATTGCCTCCGTGGGGAGAATTCCATCCACCTGCTCAAACCCTTCTGCGGCACACATGCTGGCGATGGCCGTCAGATATGCAAAGCTTGAGCCGTAATACAGGGGTATCTTTCTTCCTGTGATCAAAATAAAGCAAAGTGTTGCCAAACCACTGGCAAAAATCGTGGTGGAGACCTGAAAGCCTGTGACAAGCGCAACCGTCACTGTCGCGGGAAACATTACAATCACCTGCTGTATCGCATAGAGCAGCAGCTTGACAAACCCAGGCCGTTCATCCGGCAAATAGCCAATGGCGTCATTGTTTTTTTCTTCCATATTCAACCAGTCCTTTCCTAGCTATGTGTATTTGGGCCTTCATCCATGGCTTAAGACTGATCGGGACGAAAACCTGCCTAAGTATAGTATATTTCTAAAAAAAATTCAACACTTTATTACCTAAACAGGACTAAAGAAGAAATTTTTTATTAAGAGCCATCGTGCAGATAAATTCCACCCATTTTAACTGAATATGGAATTTATATAAAAACAGCCACCCTCTTTACAAGGATGGCCATAATAACTTTATGCTAAACCGGATATTTCAGAGATTGGCAATGAGAGGATCACTCCGTGTGCGGGAGATTTTAATCCGCATTCTTTGTTGATCGCCTCCATAATCTCTTTTTTCTTCTCTTTTGCGGTGATGATCACCACAATCTCCTGCTCCTCCTGTATGGCAGCTCCCATGAACTTTTGGGCTTCCTCGGCCCCTCTCCTGTTGCAGCGGACAACGGTACCTCCCCTGGCGCCGACTCCTCTGGCGGTTTCCATAACCACCTCACTGTATCCCTGGTTCACTGCGGCAAGAATCATACTGTATGCAGCTTCTTCTTTCATAGTCTGCTCCTCTCCCTCAGGCTGACCCTGAAGCTCTTCCTTATACTGTTCGTCAAGCATTCTCATAACACGTCCCTGAAGACCGGTTGTGGGAATCATGGCAACAATACCCGCGCCCTTATCCCGTATACGCATCGTATCAAAAATTTCCTTAAACAAAGCCCTAACCTTAAATTGGGGCACCAGGCATACGGTGATCACTCTGCTTGTACCACTGAGTCCACAGATGTCCAGCCACTCTGCCTTGGCGGTTCCCTGTCCTCTCAGACGATAGCGAAGGGCGAAGTGAAATTTATCCAAAAGCGCCGTAAACTTCTTTTCTGTGGCAGTATCCGTGATGGCAACCATAATCTGCGGCGCAAGACTTTTATGTTCATCCATAATTAATCCTCCTCCAGATCGATAATGCTGTCATCGTCATAATATGCAGGCTCGCCCGCTGTCTTCTTAGACTTATTGAGCTTGACAACATAGATGATACCGCTGATCTGTATAGCGATAAGCGGAGCCAGCGCAACCAAAGCTACCACGCCAAAGGCGTCTGTTATTACATTTCCGCCCACGGCAATGCAGCTTCCTATCGCAAGCGGAAGAAGAAATGTTGAAGTCATCGGGCCGCTGGCAACACCGCCGGAGTCAAATGCAATACCCACAAAAATGCTTGGCACAAATTTTGTCATGATCAGCGCAGCGATATATCCCGGAATGATAATCCAGTAGATATTAAGTCCTGTAATGACTCTTAGCATCGCCAATCCAACCGCGCAGGAGACGCCGATGGAAAGACAAAGGTTTATCGACTTTCCGGATATCATTCCGCTGGTGATTTCCTCCACCTGGTTATTTAAAACCTGCACCGCAGGCTCTGCCTTTACGATGTAGTAGCCAATCAGCATTCCGATGGGTATCAGCAGCCATTTCAGTGCGCTTCCTGCCAGCTCCCCTCCCATGAGATTTCCCACAGGAGCAAAACCAACATTTACACCCGTCAAAAACAGGATCAGTCCGAGAATGGTGTATATAAATCCGACAATCATCCTCAAAAGCTGATGCCGGTTATATTTTTTTACAATTAGCTGGAAGATAACAAACACCGCCAAAACCGGAAGCATGGAGGTGATCACTTCCTCCATATAAGTCGGAAGCTCCTTTATAAAAACCGTCACCACATCCCTTGTTGTGGTAACCTCCGGAACCAATGCCTCGCTATACACCGCATCCGTAGGATTATAAAAGATGCCTAGTATCATCACCATGAGGATTGGGCCGATACTGCAAAGAGCAACCAGACCGAAGCTGTCACTCGCCCCTTCCTTATCAGTCCTTGAGGCGGAAAGTCCAACTCCAAGCGCCATGATAAACGGCACTGTCATCGGTCCTGTGGTCACGCCGCCTGCATCAAATGCGACCGCCACAAAATCATCCGGAGCGACAAATGAGAGCAGGAACAGGAGAATATAAAACACGATAAGCAATGTCGAAAGCCTGACCTTAAGCAGGATTCTTAAGATTGCAATCACTGTAAATATTCCGACACCAACCGCCACACTCCATATAATAGCTCGGTTTGGTATGGACGCTACCTGATTTGCCAGAACCTGCAGATCAGGCTCTGCGATGGTGATAAATGTTCCCATGCAAAAGCTGACAACAACGATCAGCGCCAGATTTCTGCTCTTAAAAAGCTGACCGCCCACGCCCTGGCCAAGAGTGGTCATTGACATCTCTGCACCCAGCTGGAAAAAGCCCATGCCTATGATAAGCAAAATCGCTCCCATGAGAAATACCATTAGTGTCCCTGTCTCCATGGGGACAAGTAAAACGCTCAAAATAAGTACAATACATGTGATGGGCAGAACAGAAGCCAGAGACTCCTTTATCTTTTCTTTTAGTTTTTCATTCAATGGCATCCCTCCTATTCTTCCAGCAACTGCGGACGTTTAGAATAATCTATATTATAAAATCTGAAATTTTCGATGTCAAATAAAATATCTGTAAATCTATCTGTAAAATCGCAAGCCGTTTAAAAAGGAGCCCCTTTCCCGTATTC
>CAZYLH010000006.1:0-38711 GCA_964648695.1 uncultured Lachnospiraceae bacterium
AGGACGGTTTCCGATATGCGTCTGACATGGATAAAGGGGCAGAGTTATAAATAAGGAGAGATGTTATGGCGGTAAAGAAGTTTTTTTTGCATGAGACATTCATGGAAGTATTGCAGACATATGTTTTTGAACAAAGTGATCGGCATATCAAAGGAGAGATTGAATGGGTTCCTTACGGAAAGGAAATTACAATCTGTCCGGAACCAATCACTTTTTTATCAAAACTCGATGATTATTCTAATAATCAAAAGGAATGTCTTTCTGAATTTAGGAAACTTGCGGCATCTTTCCAGCGCGTGAAAATTGAAAAACGCCCGAATGCATTCTGGTTTAATACAACCAAAAAAGGAATCAACCTTCGTCCCGGAATGAATCCGCAGGATGAACCGGCGCCGGTGCAGATGGGCGATACAGCGGTTCATGGGCTGATGGCAGGCCAGACCGGAAGTGGAAAATCAGTGTTGCTTAACAATCTGATTTTCAATCTTCTGGCAGAATATCCGCCGTGGGAGCTGGATCTGTACCTTGCTGATTTTAAAAAAGTTGAGTTTTCCCGGTATATGAATAAATTTGAAACTCCGCATATCAGCGCCTGTGCTGCAACCAGTGAAATCCGGTATGTGATCAGTATGATCCGGTATATGGTAGAATGTATGAACGCCAGAGAACGGCTTTTTGCCCGGCTTGGTTTCCAAAAGCTTTCTGATCTGAGAGACAGCAGGGAATTGGAGGAATTCGCCCCGATCGTATTGCCGAGGATGCTTCTGATTGTAGATGAGTTCCAGCAGATGTTTCTTGACGCCAGTCCGAAGGAAGGGGAGCAGATCCGTGATATGCTTACCGCGATTGTGAAAAAAGGCCGTGCAACAGGGCTTCATATTCTATTTGCCAGTCAGGAGATGAGTAATACACTTTCACGGTCGGATCTGGCGAACTTCAAGATACGGTTTGCCCTAAACTGCAACGTGGGTGTTTCCATGGACGTGATCGGGAATAACGGCGCCACACGGATACAGAAAGGAACCGTGATCTATAATACTTCAGATGGAACCGCAGAGACAAATGTATTATATAAAGTTCCTTATGTGGAGACAGAAGTTTCTGAGGGAGATGATTATTCCTATTTTGAAGAATTTCTCGCTTATATGGTGCAGTTCCGCCAGATGTTTTCATTCGGGAAGGCACAGAAATTTTATCAGGAAGAGCTTCAGTCGCCTTTTTCCCGAAAAGACCGTCAGATAATACGTGAAAATCCTGATTCTGGAAGATTTGACTGTTTTCTTACAAGAAGGATTCCGCTCTCACTGGAGGAAATTCTGGAACAGATCCGGGAATATAGGAAAGAAACGTTATCTGATAATTCAAATTACTTTGAAGTTTTTACGCTTGGAGATTACGTGACATTTTCTAATCTGAGGTATGATATCCAGACACTCTTCCTAGAATATGGCAGGAGCAAAAATATTCTTGCTGTATCCCCGCGAATAGAGGATCTTGCTTACCTAGAGAAACTTTTCAGTTATAATTTTATAACGTCTCCCAGAAGAGAGATAACAGGTGTGGATTACCGGCACATTATTTATTCTTTCCAGGCATCAATCCGCGGACTTTTCTCTCTGGAGGAGGCGACAGGGCAGGAAAAAGCCATAACAAACCCGGATGAACTGGAAGAGCTTCGTTATCCTGTTGAAAAAAGGCAGATGATTTATCATCTCTGTCAGGAATATAACACTCCTTATGAATTTGCGATCGCCAATTTCCGCGCAAATCTGGCGGATGCGGGGCGGAGTGTCTCTGCGGCGCAAGCAGAAGAAATGGAAGAAAAAGCAGTTGTATTTTTTCGTAAGGTTTTCGGTGGAGTATCTCTGGAAGAACTTCCCGAAGTATGCAAAAGAATTCAGGAGGATGAGGAACTCGGTGAAGTGGAAAAAGTAACGGCTGCCAATCTCATGACGATGTATACATATCAGAAAAATCCTGTTCAGGCATTTCCGCCAACCGTGATCTGGCTGATCGGAATTGATTCTGTGGAAAGGATTCCGGAATGGCTGTTTACTGCAATGAAAAACGCGCTGGAACTGAATCTGCTGTTTATAGTAATGGCGAATTCTGAATTTGACCAGATCCGTCAGATGGCAAAATGCTGCGATTATCTGTTTGCCGGGGGAAATCAGTCGGTGATTTATGACAGACTTCAAATGCAATATACAAAGAAGGAAGCGGATTCCATTGCGCTGGATCTGAATATCCGGAGTATGGAGGAAAACCGAAGTTTCAAGAAATATAAATGCAGTTTTGGAAAAACGCAAGCGCCGTCGATTCCATTTGATGATATTCTGAGTTGGAAAGCATAGGCTGAAAAAGAAGGAAACATAGATGGATCCATTGTTCAGAGAGGTGACAAACTATAAATAGTTATCCAATGGTGTTGCGAAGCTGGAAGTCGGAGGGAAAAGCCTTCAGGAAATGAAGAACCGAGTGAAGTATGCGAAGGAAGTTGTAAAAAGAATCAGTCAGTGAACTTCTGTAGATGCAGGAATCTTTTTACATGCCAGCTATCATGTACCCTAAATTAATCATGGATTTGTAGTGTTCAATCATTTTCTCTTGTAGTATGCCAGTACTCTACAAGAGGAGTATAACAACGAGAAAAAAGAAGCGTGGGTTTATCCGAGAAAGGGTTTCATAACCCCATCGGTGCCTTTCGAAGAAAGGCGGTTTATAAACATGAATAATTTTGAGCTTGTGGTGTTGATTGGTATTTTAGGTTTTGTATTTATTCTTATAAAAAGTGAGATCAGCGATTCTAAAGAAAGTCGAGAAGCGACAAAGACGTGCAAATGTTGTGGGAATAAAGTTGCATATAATGCGAGTGTTTGTGAATTTTGCGGCAGAAATCCGGGAAATGGTGGAATGCTTGTTAATGGGCGATTGACTCTTAATTCGCTGGGGAGAATGATTAAATATATGTTGATATTTGCTGTTTTCTTTTTTGTGATTTGTTTCATATTTGGGGTATTATGACAGCGATCATGTGGAGGTCTTGAAGCCGCCCAGTAGCGAGAAGGAATAGCTGAAGGCAAGGGTGTCCATCGTGAGGTGGAATCTGAAGAAAGCCGGATATGGGAACAGACTAACCACGGACAAACCTCTGGTCTGATGAACAGAAATCGCATATGAAACGCATGTAAAGGGTAATATTTTTATGTGTTTTATTTTAACACAAAAGAAGGACCTTGGGATTTTTTTCCATGGTCCTTCTTCTTGTTTGAATTATGCTTTCTTCACAGCCTCAGTCTGCCGGCGCGCCGCTATGCGCACCGCGATTCAGTTGTTGAAAATTTTGCAACAACTGCGGCGGGAGATTGCACGGATTTTGTCTCAAAGCTGTCGGGATATAGTGGCTTATTTATCGCCGTAGTGTCCGCGACAGTGAGCAATATAGATACGACCATTCTCCATATGATAGACCAGACGATCTTTGTCATTGATCCTTCGGCTAAATTCTCCCTGCAGGTCGCCGGTTAGGGGTTCGGGTTTTCCGATTCCTTCCATGCAGCCGTTGCGCTCAATATCCTTTATGAGCTGGTTAATGCGTTTGATTGTTTTCTTGTCCTGGGTCTGCCAGTAGAGATAATCTTCCCAGGCATCATCAGACCAGATTTTTTCACTCATCATCCACCTCGATCAGTTCGTGTGCGGTACCCTTGCCCTCGCGCAGCTCCTGAACAGATTTTTTTACATAGACCATGTTCGATTCGGAGAAAAATGGGTCGGGAGCTTGGGCGATTTCAAACGGGATACGTTTTTCGCGTAGAACTGCTTTCACAAAAAGATTAATTGCGGTGGATGTATTTAAGCCGACATTGGAGCAAAATTTGTCAAAGTCGGTCTTATCTTTCTGGTCTACCCTTGCGGTTAAAGTTGTCAGAGCCATGAAAACCTCTCCTTTCTGTGTTTTATTTGAGCTCATTATAACACTATCGTATGCGGATAGCAAGTATTTGTGCCACAAAATGCAATTTTGATGTGGTTTTTGCTGCCTAAGGCAGAGTGATCAAAGCGGTTACATCAGAAATATTCTGACTGAGAAAGAAAAAATGGGCTCCGGGCGGAGGGTGAAGTGTTATAATAATGTTGTAACAAGAGTGGATAATGAGTTATAATGACCGTGACTCTATGAAGGAAAGAAGGGAAATTTCTGGTCAAAACGGGAGAATGAATAGACTGGAATGTGGGGATTGCGATGAAAGAAAATAATTGTTTTAACGACATTCTTGAAATTAATCAGACAAATAGCCAAGATAAAATACTTCTTGCGCTTTTACATTTGCTTTCGGAATGTCCTTTTAACAAGATAAGCGTTTTAGATTTGTGTAGGGAGGCGGACATTTCCAGAAATACATTTTACAAATATTTTTCTGACAAGAATGCAGTCCTCGACTACCTTGCTGAAGAAATTCATCTTGCGTACTATCATTATGGATTGAAAAAAGAGATGATCAGGGAAAATCCGTTATTTCAAGATTGGTATCATTATTTTAGTTTTTGGTATGAGATTAAAAGCTGGGCAAATGTGTTGGTAAAGAGTGGATTATGGGAAATGATTTCCCGTCCTACACCGAAGACATATAATATACTCTCGGCAAGGGCTTGGGATCCTTATATAAGCGAGCACTCAGACAGGAAAGAGATGTTGTTTGAATTCTTAAGCGCAGGATGTGCACAGTTAGTCCGTTCCTGGTGCTTAAATGGCTTTAACAAAACCCCGGAGGAGATGGCAGAGCTGGTTGTCTACATCCTCTCCGGAGATTTGAAAAATGCAATAAAACTTTAGAGAAAATGGAAGTCCCCAGATGGGGAGTTAGATTATCAGTTCAATCACCCATCCGCATATAACTCCGATGGCATATAAAACGCCGACAATGCAAAAGTTTTCCTTTCGATTGTCGTTAATCTTAAAGAGAACCAGTATTCCAACGCCTGCTCCAACTAAGAGCCCGCTCATCATGGAGCCAAAGCCAAGTATCCCCTCCAGATAAAGCTGGGTGATAACCACGGAGGAGGCGCAGTTTGGAATAAGCCCCACGATTCCCGCCAGCAGCTGGGAGATGAATGGTCGGTTATAGATAAGCTGGCGCAGGCTCTCCTCGCCTATAATGTGAAAGAGAATGTTTAGGGCTGCTGAGCATATAAGGATAAAGAAAAAGACACTTAAGGTGTGGCGAAGGGCCGGAAAAACAATCCCGTGTGCGTGTTCATTATCGTCATCCCCGTGTTCGTGGCAGTGGCAGCGCTCATTTTCACAGATACGGTGGATGTCGATTAAGCGGTGCTTTTTCTTTAGACAATTATAGTAGATAAAGTCCACCAAAAGTCCCCCGATAATTCCGATAAAAACCTTTACAAAAAGTGTCCGTATGATAAATGCAAGCGGTGCCTGCTCTGATATGAGAACGGGGAGCATCTCGTCCGATGTGGACAAAAAGATGGCGATTAAGGTTCCCGGCGTGATAACGCCGCCTGCGTATAGATTGGCCGCCGCAGCGGAAAAGCCGCACTGGGGGACGATACCAAAAAGTCCTCCGGCAATGGGAGCTAATCTGCCAGCTTTTTTTACCAAAGCTTCTGAGCGGGAGCTGGCCTTTTCCTCTATATATTCCATCAAAAGATAGGTAAAAAACAAAAATGGAAGCAGCTTAAAGCTGTCGATAAGCGCGTCAAGCAAAGCATCAAGCATATAGCAGTCCTCCTTTGTAAATGTAAGTATAATTAAAAGCGGTAAGCTCAGGAAATATTATCATAAACTGGGGATTTGTCAAGGCGAGAAGAGGTGTAAACTCGGTTGGTATGGACAAAAAAATTTTACTGTCATATAATGAAAAACATCAAATGAGAAGGAGAAGCTTATGAAGGAATTGTTGTTTTTAGAGCCTGTTTTTAAGGAGACAATTTGGGGTGGGGATCGATTAAAAACTGAGTTTAATTATGATATTCCAAGTGATCACACGGGCGAGTGCTGGGCGATCAGCGCGCACCCTAATGGGGATGGTGTGGTTGCAAATGGCGCTTATAAGGGAGAGAGTCTGTCATCTCTTTGGAAAAACCACAGGGAGCTGTTTGGAAATTTAGAGGGGGATCAGTTTCCTCTGCTGGTAAAGATAATTGATGCGAAGGATGACTTAAGCATTCAGGTGCATCCGGATGATGAATATGCAGCGGCGCATGAAAACGGATCTCTAGGAAAGACGGAGTGCTGGTATATATTAGACTGCGATCCCGGCGCAAAGATCGTGGTGGGGCATCACGCAAAGAACCACCGTGAGGTGGAGGAGATGATAGGAGAAGGCCGCTGGGATGATTTTATACGAGTTATTCCTATTAAAAAGGGAGATTTCTTCCAGATTACTCCGGGCACAGTTCATGCCATCAAGACGGGCACGCTGATACTTGAGACCCAGCAGAGCAGCGATATAACATACAGGGTATATGATTACGATCGTCTTCAGGACGGAAAGCCAAGGCAGCTCCATATCAAGCAAAGCATCGATGTGATAAAAGCACCATTTGATGCGCAGATACCGGAAGGGGAGACGGTTAAGATAGGCGACGGAGAGATGACGCAGCTTGTTTTGTGCGAGTACTATACTGTATATAAGGTTACGGTAAACGGGTCAGCCACAATGAAAAACAACCATCCCTTTTTAAACGTGAGTATCTTAGAGGGGAGGGGGACGATTGACGGCGTTCCTATAAAAAAAGGGGATCACTTTATCATCCCGTCCGGTTATGGTGATATCACATGGGAGGGAGATCTCTTTTTAATCTGCTCCAGCGTAAAATAGGGATTTAAGTTTGGCTATGCTAAGCCGGTATAGGCTTACTAAGGGCGGGAGCAGAGCGTTTTTTACGAATTATTTCTTGTTATTTTGGGCGTTTTCAGGTATACTTATCATCACAGCATAATCTGGGGAAAATGTAAAAAACACAGGAGGTTTGTATGGGGTACAGGATTATAGATTATGATTATGCGCTAAAAGACTATGAAGGGGATATCAACCTTCGGATGGATAATCTGCGGCGCTGTAAAGACAGCATTCTTGCCAAGGATCAGACCTTATTGGATTTTGCTAACGGCTACGAATACTTCGGATTTCACAGGACCGGGGACGGCTGGTATTACAGGGAGTGGGCACCGGGTGCAGAAAAAATGTTTTTCACGGGAGATTTTTGTAATTGGGAGTCCCGTGCTCATGAGATGACAAATATTGGAAACGGGGTTTATGAGATCTTTCTTCCCGGAGAGAACACCCTTTATAATGGTTGCCGTGTGCAGGCAGTGATTATTCATAACGGCGAGGAGCTTCGAAGAGTTCCAACCTATGCTACGAGGGTGGAGCAGGAGCCAGGGACCATTCAGTGGCATGCTGTGATACACGCGCCTGAAAAGCCATTTCGCTGGACGGATAAAAAATTTGCTCCAGAGATGCCTCCGCTGATTTATGAGTGCCACATAGGAATGGCGCAAAATAAGCTTGGCATAGGAACTTATAAGGAGTTTGAAAAAAACATTCTTCCAAGGGTTAAGGAGCTGGGATATAACACCATCCAGATTATGGCGATCATGGAGCATCCATATTATGCATCATTTGGATATCAGGTGACAAATTTCTTTGCCGCCTCCAGCCGTTTTGGCCAGCCGGAGGATCTAAAAAAACTGGTAAACACAGCTCATCGCATGGGGATACGAGTTCTCCTAGACGTGGTTCACTCGCACGCTGCGAAAAACACCGCGGAAGGGCTTAACATGTTTGACGGAACGGATTACCAGTTCTTTCACAGCGGAGCCCTTGGGGAGCACAGAGAGTGGGATACAAAATGCTTTAACTACGGAAAGCATGAGGTGATTCACTTCCTGCTCTCAAACCTGAAATTTTGGCTGACGGAATACCACTTTGACGGCTTCCGCTTTGACGGCGTCACCAGCATGCTCTACCATGACCACGCTCTTGGTACAAATTTTGACCACTATGACAAATATTTCTCCATGAACACGGATACAGAGGCTGTTACCTACTTGCAGCTGGCTAACGAGCTTATTCACACGGTAAAGCCCTCCGCCATAACGATCGCGGAGGATATGTCGGCTTTGCCTGGAATGTGCATCCCCATTCCTGACGGCGGCGTTGGCTTTGATTACCGCCTTGGAATGGGCACTCCGCCAATGTGGATAAAGTTCTTAGATGAGACCAGGGATGAGGACTGGGATATCTGGAAGATGTGGTATGAGCTTTCCGGAAGAAGACCTAAGGAGAAGGTTATCGGCTATGTGGAATCCCATGATCAGGCTCTGGTGGGAGATAAGACAGTGATGTTTAGGCTCTGCGACAAGGAAATGTACTGGTGCATGAGCAAGGATATTCAGAACATGATCATCGACCGCGGCATTGCGCTGCACAAGATGATACGCTGGATCACACACACTGTCGCCGGAGAGGGATATTTAAATTTCATGGGCAATGAGTTTGGACATCCGGAGTGGATTGATTTTCCGCGTGAGGGAAATGGCTGGAGCTATCATTACTGCCGCCGCCAGTGGAATTTAGTGGAGGATCACAATCTGAAATATGAGTGGCTAAACGAGTTTGACAAGCAGATGATCGCCCTCACAAAAAAGGAGCACATACTGGAAGGACAGCTTCATAACCTCTGGCTCCATCAGGACGACAAGGTTGTGATTTATGAGAGAGGCCCTATAACCTTTGCCTTTAATTTCCATCCGACAAAGTCTTTTACAGGATATTTTGTTCCTGTCACAGAGCCTGGAGATTATCAGGTGGTAATGTCAAGTGACGGTGCAGCCTTTGGCGGTCAGGATCGCATCTCTATGGACTATATCTATCACACAGAGCAGTTAAGCGATGGACGGCATGGATTTTTACTCTACATGCCAAGCAGGACGGCCTGCGCTATAAAGAAAGTGTAACCTATGCCCGGAATCTTTTAGATTCCGGGTGTTTTTAAGGTGATGAATGCGACTTTAGGCACGGAGTGAAAAAAGTCCATTTTGCGGTTGCAATATTAACAAGTTTTGTGCTACACTGTACCAAATGTGTGCAAGAAAGATTTACTCTTTCTTGCATTCACACTGTAAATCAGGAAATGATTTCTATGAAAGGAATGGTTATACTAGATGAAAGCATTTCTCATTTTAGAGGATGGACATGTATTTGAAGGCACTGCCATCGGCACTGACAAGGAAATCATCAGCGAGATTGTGTTTAACACTTCCATGACGGGTTATCTGGAGGTGCTTACGGATCCTTCTTACGCGGGGCAGGCAGTGGTCATGACCTATCCACTGATCGGAAACTACGGGGTGTGCTATGAGGACATGGAGTCAAGAAAGGCATGGCCGGATGGTTTTATTGTCAGGGAGCTTTCAAGAATTCCAAGCAACTTTCGCTCAGAGGCAACGATACAGGATTTCCTTATCAAGCAGGGGATTTCCGGCATCGCCGGAATCGACACCAGAGCCCTAACAAAGCTGCTGCGGGAAAACGGTACAATGAACGGATGTATCACAAGAGATGAGAACTTTAATTTGGAGGAGATAAAAAAGAGGCTTTTGGCATATGCGCCAAGAGGAGTGGTGATGGCAACCACATGTAAAGAAAAATATGTTCTGCCAGGAAGTGGCTATAAGGTGGCGCTTATGGACTACGGCGCAAAAGGAAATATCGCAAAGTCCTTAAATGAGAGAGGCTGCGAGGTGACGGTCTATCCAGCAGACACGCCTGCAAAGGAAGTTCTCTCATCAAACCCGGACGGCATAATGCTAAGCAACGGCCCCGGAGATCCACAGGAAAATACCGAAATCATCGCGCAGATAAAAGAGTTTTATCAGTCAGATGTGCCCATTTTCGCCATCTGTCTGGGGCATCAGTTGATGGCGATTGCAAACGGTATAAACACTTATAAGCTGAAGTACGGACATCGAGGGGGGAATCACCCGGTGCGAGATATGGAGACTGGACGTGTCTTTATCACATCGCAGAATCACGGATATGTGGTGGATGATAGCGATTTAAATCCGGACATCGCCGTGCCCGCCTTTGTAAATGTTAATGACGGCACTAACGAGGGCCTTAAATACACAGGAAAAAACATCTTTACAGTTCAGTATCATCCGGAGGCATGCCCGGGCCCCTTAGACTCCGGCTATCTGTTTGACAGATTTTTAAGGATGATGGAGGGAGGAAAGAAGAATGCCTAGGGATACCAGTATAAAAAAGGTTTTGATGATCGGCTCCGGGCCCATTGTCATCGGGCAGGCAGCGGAGTTTGACTATGCAGGAACACAGGCGTGCCGCTCCTTAAAAGAAGAAGGTATCGAGGTTGTCCTGGTAAATTCAAACCCCGCCACCATCATGACGGATAAGGATATCGCGGATCATGTCTATATAGAGCCGCTTACAGTTCCGGTTCTTGAGAGCATTATTGAAAAAGAGCGCCCGGACGGACTTCTTGCAACCATCGGCGGACAGGCAGGCCTTAATCTTGGTATGGAGCTTGCGGAGAGCGGCTTTTTAAAAGAGCATGGCTGCCGTCTCATCGGCACCACACCGGAGACAATCTTTAAGGCGGAGGATCGTCAGGCGTTTAAGGAGACCATGGAAAAGATCGGAGAGCCGGTTGCGGCCTCTCTTGTTGTAAATAATGTCCCGGATGGTCTGGAGTTTTCACACAAGATCGGCTACCCCGTGGTGCTTCGCCCTGCTTACACCCTTGGCGGAAGCGGCGGCGGCATCGCCCACAATGACGAGGAGCTGGTTGAGATTTTACAAAACGGCCTTCGCCTTTCCAGAGTGGGAGAGGTGCTGGTGGAAAGATGCATCTCCGGATGGAAGGAGATCGAGTATGAGGTGATGAGAGACGGTGCTGGAAACGTTATCACCGTCTGCAACATGGAAAATATAGATCCTGTAGGCGTTCACACCGGAGATTCCATCGTAGTGGCACCGTCCCAGACGCTTGGGGACAAGGAATACCAGATGCTAAGAACCTCCGCCATGAACATCATCACGGAGCTTGGCATCACCGGCGGCTGCAACTGTCAGTTTGCCCTAAAGCCAGACAGCTTTGAATACTGCGTTATCGAGGTAAACCCCCGCGTAAGTCGCTCATCAGCACTGGCATCAAAAGCCACAGGCTATCCGATCGCTAAGGTTGCGGCAAAAATCGCCCTGGGATATACCTTGGATGAGATACCAAACGCTATCACAAAAAAGACTTACGCCAGCTTTGAGCCAATGCTCGACTACTGTGTGGTAAAGATTCCTCGCCTGCCCTTTGACAAGTTTATAAGCGCTAAGAGAACCCTGACCACGCAGATGAAGGCGACCGGCGAGGTGATGGCGATCGCCAATAATTTTGAGGCTGGTCTTATGAAGGCGATACGCTCACTGGAGCAGCATGTGGACAGCCTGATTGTTAAGGATTATGAGAATAAGACGGACGAGGAGCTGATGGAAATGCTCCATCTGGTGGATGATCGCAGGATCTATCTGATCGCAGAGTGCATCCGCAGGGGCTTTTCTTATGATATCATCCACGATCTGACCATGATCGATGTCTGGTTTATAGATAAGATCGCCATACTTGTAGAGATGGAAAAGCAGTTAAGTAAAGAGCCGCTTACAAAGGAGTTGCTTTCTGAGGCTAAGCGCATAGGATATCCTGACTGTGTGATCGCAAGGCTTACTAAAAAGACTGAGCAAGAGATAAAGGCTCTGCGCTATGAAAACGGGATTGTCGCCGCATATAAGATGGTTGACACCTGCGCGGCTGAGTTTGACGCTGCAACCCCTTATTACTACTCTGTATACGGCAGTGAGAATGAGGTGGAAGAGACGGGCGGCAAAAAAAAGGTGCTGGTTCTTGGCTCCGGGCCGATACGTATCGGACAGGGTATTGAGTTTGATTTCTGCTCCGTGCACTGTACCTGGGCGTTTGCGGAGGAAGGGTATGAGACCATCATCGTAAACAATAATCCAGAGACCGTTTCCACGGACTTTGATATAGCCGACAAGCTGTATTTTGAGCCTTTGACTGCGGAGGATGTTGAGAGTATCGTAAACTTAGAGCATCCGGACGGAGCTGTGGTGCAGTTTGGCGGACAGACTGCGATTAAGCTTACGGAAGCGCTATTAAAGATGGGCGTTCCTATCCTTGGCACAAAGGCGGAGGATGTGGACGCTGCGGAGGACAGGGAGCTTTTTGATAAAATCCTAGAGGAGTGTGAGATACCAAGGCCGGCGGGACATACTGTTTTTACATGCGAGGAGGCAGTAGCTGCAGCCAATGACCTTGGCTATCCGGTGCTGGTTCGCCCCTCATATGTGCTTGGCGGACAGGGAATGCAGATCGCTATAAGCGATGCGGATATCACAGAATTTATCGGCATTATCAACCGCATCGCCCAAGAGCATCCCATTCTTGTGGATAAGTACATGATGGGAAGGGAGATCGAGGTGGACGCCATCTGCGATGGTGAGGATATTTTGATCCCCGGCATCATGGAGCATATTGAGCGCGCGGGAATCCACTCTGGGGACAGCATCTCTGTATATCCCGCAAGGACAATTTCTAATCAGATTAAAGAGGTTATTGTGGAGTATACAAGGCGTCTTGCGAGGGCGCTGCACGTAAAGGGCATGATAAACATACAGTTTATCGCCTGCGGCGATGAGGTTTACGTTATCGAGGTAAACCCCCGTTCAAGCCGTACCGTGCCGTATATCAGCAAGGTTACGGGCATTCCGATCGTAAGGCTTGCGGCAAAGATTATCTGCGGCCATACAATTCGCGAGCTTGGCTATGAGCCGGGACTACAGCCAGAGGCGGACTATATCGCCATAAAGATGCCGGTATTCTCATTTGAAAAGCTAAGGGGAGCCGACATTGGACTGGGACCGGAGATGAAATCCACCGGAGAGTGCCTTGGAATTGCAAAGACATTTAACGAGGCTTTATACAAAGCATTTTTGGGGGCGGGCATCAACCTTCCAAAGTCAAAGAAGATGATAATAACAGTAAAGGATGCGGACAAGCCGGAGATTGTGGATATAGCAAGAAGGTTTGCGGCGGTGGGCTATGAGATCTACGCTACCAGGAGCACCGCACAGTATTTAAATGACCGCGGAGTGGAGGCCATCAAGGTAAATAAACTTGAGCAGCCATCCCCCAATCTGCTGGATTTAATACTGGATCATAGGAACCAGGTGGATTTGATCATCGACACACCAAGCCATGGAGCTACAAGAAGCCACGACGGCTTCTTGATCAGACGGCACGCCATCGAGACCGGCGTAAATGTTTTGACGGCGATCGACACAGCAGAGGCGCTTATCACCAGCCTGGAAAATCGCGAGGAAAAGCTGTCGCTGGTGGATATTGCAACCATCAGCGGCAGGTAGAGCCTAAAAGCGCTTTATCGGAGAGTAAAAAAGAACGGGAAGTAAATATTATGAAAAGTGACAACTGGATTGTAAGATTATTAAAGATACTATCACCCATTGTTATTTATTTTGCCATCACATTTGTGACAGAGATTGTGATATTATTCGGGGCGATTATGTGGTTTTATGGCGACAGTGTTGCCATAAACACCACCAGCTATGAACAGTTCATTTACAGTCTGATCCTTCCAATAACGGGAATATCGGCGCTAATCACACTGATTCCGCTGACCATTATGTACCGAAGGGATAAAAAGCGACTGGAGGTGGAGCAGCCTGATTTTTCAGTTGCCTGCTATATTATAATTCCGGTTCTTGGAGTGTGCGCATGTTTCCTGCTAAATTGTTTGCTAAGCATAAGCGGAATGGTTGACCTTTTGGCAGAGGGGTATGAATCTACGGCAACGGCGATTTACAGCCAGGATTTGTGGATGCAGTATCTGGTGACCTCAGTGGTGGTTCCCTGTGTGGAGGAGCTGATCTTTAGAGGGCTGATCTTTAAGCGTATGCGAACCTACTCCATCTTTTCGCTTGCGGCGCTTCTCTCATCAGCGATGTTTGGAATATATCACATGAATCTGCTCCAGTTTATATACGCCACATGTCTGGGCCTTTTACTGGCTTACGTCTATGAGCAGTTTAGGACTATTGTGGCGCCAATACTGCTGCACGGCGCGGCAAACGCCTTTTCTGTATTGCTGACAATGGATTCCGGAGTTGCCCAGTTGGTGGCGGGCGATGCGGGACGGTTTATCTTCTTTATGGCACTGTCACTTGTGGGGACTGTGGCAGGTATCTATCTCATCTACAGATTCAGCGGACTAAAGAACCTGCATACCGATGAAACATACTAAGTAAAAAAGTGGAGAGGGTTTATGGGGAAAATACTTTCAATTGTCGTTCCATGCTATAACTCTGAAGCCTACATGGAGCACTGCATAGAGACACTGCTCCCGGGTGGGGAGGAAGTGGAAATTCTTATAATTGATGACGGCTCTGTGGATAAGACTCCTGAGATTGCCGACAGGCTTGAAAGCAAACATCCGGGGATTATCCGCGCTATTCATCAGGAGAACAAGGGGCATGGCGGTGCTGTAAACACAGGCATTAAAAATGCTGCGGGGACGTTTATCAAGATTGTTGACAGTGACGACTGGGTTGATAAGCCTGCATACAAACAGATAATGGACTTACTTCGCTCATGCGTAGAAAATGGTCAGGCGCTTGATATGCTGGTTTCCAATTTTGTATATGAAAAGGCTGGGGCGAAGCATAAGAAGGTGATGCGTTATAGAAAAGCGCTTCCAAGAAATGTATTTTTTGAGTGGAAGGATGTAGGAAATTTTAACGTTGGGCAGTATATTTTAATGCACTCCGTCATTTACAGAACGGAAGTGCTAAGAAAGTGTGGCTTAAAGCTTCCGGAGCACACATTTTATGTGGACAATCTCTATGTCTATTATCCGCTTCCATTTGTAAAGACAATGTACTATCTGGACGTAAATTTCTACCGGTATTTTATAGGCAGAAGCGACCAGTCTGTAAACGAGAAGGTGATGATAGGGCGTATTGATCAACAGATATATGTAAACAAGCTGATGGTCAATTCCTACGATGTGGACAAGTTAGAGGATAAGAGACTTCGGGAGTATATGTACCAATATCTGGAGATCATCACGGTAATCTCATCCGTACTGCTTATACGCGCAAACACGGAGGAGAGTCTGAAGAAAAAGAAGGATCTATGGAATTATATTAAGCTGCGAAATAAAAATATGTATAAGGAGCTGAGATATAAAAAAATTCTCGGTCGTGGCATTAATCTGCCAGGAAAGCTTGGAAGAAAGACAGTTTGTGTGGCATATAAGATTGCTCAAAAGATCTTTGGATTTAACTAAAAATGGGGTGTATTGTGACTGATTTAATCACAATACACCCTGTTTTTGTAAAAGTATCGGCTTTATTTTTTAATGCTCTGACGCCGGTATATATGCCTTTTCAGACAGTTTTCTGGGAAAATAAACATATGAGATCCAGTAAAATATAGCGGATAGGATCAGTCCAGCTATCACATCAATCACTGAATGCTGTCTTAAGAACAGAGTAGACAGGCAGATTGAGATGGTGAGAAGGAGGAAGAAAACTTTAAGCACTTTACTAGATTTTACTCGCTCGGTTTTCCACATAGCGACACAGGCAACCACGGAAGCGAACACATGGATGGAAGGAAATACATTTGTGGGCGTGTCTATCGACTGTATTATGTAAGTAAGCTGTGTGAATATATTCTTATCAGGGTCATAGCTTACTCGCAGAGCCAGACCGTTTGGAAAGATGAGGCTTATGATAAGAAACAGCGTCATGCCGCCGTACATGGAGATGATATACTGATAAAATCCAATCCTGTCATTGTAGCACAGATAAATCCATGCGACAGTGATGAAAACAAACCATAGAAGGTACGGCACAATGAAATATTCACAAAATGGTATATACTGATCAAGCTCACACTCTATAATATAGATGCGGGAAGGATTTGCGATGTTTTCTATGTAAAAAAATCCTATCAGATAGAAAACGATGTAGAGAGCAAACCATAAACGCTTGTTTTTTAACGATCTGCCTTTGTGATTAGACATAATCTTCATCCTTTCTTAAAGAAACCTTAATGCTTTTTTATACTAAAAAAGCCATCGATAAAGGATCGATGGCAAATGGCGGAAGGGAGATTTGAACTCTCGACACCACGGGTATGAACCGTGTGCTCTAGCCAACTGAGCTATTCCGCCATAGTCGGAGAAGATGGGACCTATAGGGCTCGAACCTATGACCCTCTGCTTGTAAGGCAGATGCTCTCCCAGCTGAGCTAAGATCCCACAGGTCTTTCCGACGACTTTGCCATTATATGCTAAATGATTTTTGTTGTCAAGCGTTTTAAAAAAGTTTTTTGGCGCCCAGCGGGGCGGCCCAGACCGCCTTAAAAACGCCTTGAAAAGGTGCGTGGCATGGACTATAATGATGCAAGCAAAACGAAAAACTGATATGGAGGTGACGTATGAGAGTAGGAATGGGGTATGATGTACATCAGCTTGTGTCGGAGCGTGAACTCATACTCGGAGGTGTGAATATACCATATGAGAAAGGACTCTTAGGTCATTCGGATGCGGATGTGCTTTTACACGCCATAATGGACGCTCTTTTGGGAGCGGCGGCGATGGGAGATATAGGTAAGCTCTTCCCGGACAGCGATGATAAGTATAAAGGCATCAGCAGCATAAAGCTTTTAGAGGAGGTGGGAGAACGCTTATCTGATGGGGGATATGCCGTTGGAAATATCGACGCTACGGTGATCGCCCAGAGGCCAAAGCTGGCTCCATATAAGGAAGAGATGCAAAAGAATATCGCAGGGGCACTAAGGATAGATGTAAGCCAAGTGAATGTCAAGGCAACCACAGAGGAGGGCCTTGGCTTTACGGGAACGGGACAGGGCATCTCATCACAGGCCATAGCGCTCTTATATGAGGTTAGAGATTTAGAAAGTCCACAGGCGCCGGGGTGTCACTCCTGCTGTGGGGTGATGCCACATTAAAAGAGCAGATAAATTTTGTTAAAAAATTAGCAATTTTGGAAAAAGGACTTGCCTTTTTTTTGCAAAGCTAGTAGAATAGCAATGAATTCCGGTAGCTATTGTGGGCTTGGCTAAAAAGCCTTCCTGCAAGGTATATACCAATATATATTAGGAGGAAACTTAAAATGGCAGTAAAAGTTGCAATTAATGGTTTTGGCCGTATTGGCCGTCTGGCATTCAGACAGATGTTTGGCGCGGAAGGATATGAGGTTGTTGCAATCAACGATCTTACAAAGCCCTCCATGCTTGCAAACCTTTTAAAGTATGACACCGCTCAGGGTGGATACTGTGGAACTATCGGTGAGAACCTTCACACTGTAACCGCAGATGATGAGGCTAACACCATTACTGTGGACGGAAAGACTCTTACTATTTATAAGGAAGCGGACGCTTCTAAGCTTCCCTGGGGTAAGATCGGCGTTGACGTAGTTCTTGAGTGCACAGGCTTTTACTGCTCTAAGGATAAGTCCATGGCTCATATCACTGCAGGCGCTAAGAAGGTTGTTATCTCTGCTCCCGCAGGAAATGACTTAAAGACCATCGTTTTCTCTGTAAATGAGAATACACTCACCGCTGATGATCAGATCATCTCCGCTGCATCCTGCACCACAAACTGCTTGGCTCCTATGGCTAGCGCATTAAATAAGTATGCTCCGATCCAGAGCGGTATCATGAGCACCATCCACGCTTACACCGGTGATCAGATGATCCTTGACGGACCTCACAGAAAGGGTGACCTTAGAAGAGCTCGTGCAGGTGCTGCAAATATCGTTCCCAACTCCACAGGTGCAGCTAAGGCTATCGGCCTTGTTATCCCTGAGCTTAACGGAAAGCTCATCGGTTCTGCTCAGAGAGTTCCTGTAGCAACAGGTTCAACCACCATCCTGACCGCAGTTGTAAAGGGCAAGGACGTTACAAAGGAAGGCATCAACGCCGCTATGAAGGCTGCCGCTTCTGAGTCCTTCGGATACAACGAGGATCAGATCGTATCCTCCGACGTAATCGGTATGAGATACGGTTCTTTATTTGACGCAACTCAGACCATGGTTGCTAAGATTGACGAGGATACCTATCAGGTACAGGTTGTTTCCTGGTATGACAATGAGAACTCCTACACCAGCCAGATGGTTCGTACAATCAAGTACTTCGCTGAGTTGGCTTAAGCTGTGCTCTGACTCGAATAATTTCAATTTTGGAAATTTGGGTCCGGTCCATTGGGCCGGACTCTTTTTTAATCCATGAAAAGGAGATTAAATCATGTTAAACAAGAAATCCATTGATGATATCAACGTAAAGGGAAAGAGAGTACTGGTTCGCTGTGATTTCAACGTTCCGTTAAAGGAAGGAAAGATCACGGACGAGACCCGTATCGTGGCAGCGCTTCCGACCATAAATAAGCTTCTGGGTGATGGAGGCAAGGTTGTTCTCTGCTCCCACCTTGGAAAGGTAAAGAACGGCCCTAACGATGGTGAGTCCCTTGCGCCCGTGGCAGAGCGCCTTTCTGAAAAGCTAGGAAAGCCTGTGACATTTGTCTCAGATTATAATGTGACTGGAGAGGCAGCAAGCAAAGCGGTTGCAGCTATGAAAGAGGGAGATGTTGTCCTTCTTCAAAATACGCGCTTTCGCGGTAAGGAGGAGACTAAGAACGGCGAGGAGTTTTCTAAGGAGCTTGCTGATCTGGCAGACGTATATGTGTGCGACGCATTCGGTTCTTCCCACAGAGCGCATGCCTCTGTAGAGGGAGTTACAAAGTTTATCTCCGCTAAAGGAGGAGAGAATGTTGTCGGCTATCTGATGCAAAAGGAGATCGATTTCCTAGGAAACGCAGTGGAAAACCCCGTTCGTCCTTTCGTTGCCATCCTTGGCGGAGCAAAGGTTGCTGACAAGCTAAATGTTATAAATAACCTCCTTGAAAAGTGCGATACCCTAATCATCGGCGGCGGTATGGCATACACCTTCTTAAAGGCACAGGGCTATGAGATCGGAAAGTCTTTGGTTGACAACGAAAAGCTTGATTACTGCAAGGAGATGATGGGAAAGGCAAAAAAGCTTGGAAAAAAGCTGCTCCTTCCCGTGGACTCCGTGACTATAGCAGATTTCCCGAGTCCGATAGATGCGCCTGTTGACGTTGAGGTTTACGATGTTGCGGATATGCCAGCTGACAGGGAGAGCTGTGATATCGGCCCTAAGACGGCAGAGATGTATGCAGACGCTGTAAAGTCCGCAAAGACTGTTGTATGGAACGGCCCCATGGGCGTATTTGAAAACCCCACTCTTGCGGCAGGTACGTTAGCGGTTGCAAAGGCTCTTGCGCAGACTGATGCCACAACCATCATCGGCGGCGGAGATTCCGCGGCAGCTGTAAATCAGATGGGCTATGGCGACAAGATGAGTCATATTTCCACCGGCGGTGGCGCTTCCTTAGAGTTTTTGGAGGGCAAGGTTCTTCCCGGTGTTGCAGCGGCAGATGACAAATAATTAGCGAGAGAGGCAATTAGAATGAGAAAGAAGATTATCGCAGGAAACTGGAAAATGAACATGACTCCCAGCCAGGCAGTGGCTCTGATTGAGGAGCTAAAGCCCCTGGTTAAAAATGATGATGTGGACGTTGTATTTTGTGTACCCGCCATTGATATAATTCCGGCCATTGAGGCTAGTAAGGGCACAAATATCCAGATCGGCGCTGAGAATATGTACTATGAGGAGAAGGGTGCATACACAGGGGAGATCGCTCCGGATATGCTGACAGACGCAGGCGTAAAGTACGTTATCATCGGCCATTCAGAGAGAAGAGAGTACTTTGCAGAGACTGACGAGACTGTAAACAAGAAGGTTATAAAGGCATTTGAGCATGGCATTACCCCCATCATCTGCTGTGGCGAGTCATTAACCCAGAGAGAGCAGGGCATCACCATTGACTGGATCCGTCAGCAGATCAAGATTGCATTCCAGAACGTGACGGCAGACCAGGCAAAGACTGCAGTGATCGCTTACGAGCCCATCTGGGCTATTGGCACCGGAAAGGTTGCAACCACCAAGCAGGCGGAGGAAGTATGCGCTGCAATCCGCGCATGCATCGGCGAGATCTATGATGAGGCATGTGCTAAGGCTATCCGCATACAGTACGGCGGCAGTGTTTCCGCAGACAGCGCTCCGGAGCTCTTTGCTCAGCCAAATATTGACGGCGGACTTGTTGGCGGCGCTTCATTAAAGCCGGATTTTGGCAAGATTGTGAATTATAATAAGTAGTTAAGTTCCTGTTATTAAGAATTCCTAAAAAGACAAAGGCTATTTGGATGGATCTGGAATCTATCTCAAGTAGCCTTTGTTTTTGATAGAATGGCTAAACCGCCCTTGACACAAAAAGGAATTTGGGATTATTATGTAATCCTGCGATATGCGAATATTGGGAAGGATTGTGAGAGTGCGTAGCGCGAAACAATCCGTAGGCATCGCAACTATATCAAAAGGAGATATGAAAATGGCAAAGAAACCTACAGTATTGATGATTTTAGATGGCTATGGTCTGGACGCTCCCGCTAAGGGCAATGCCATCTTTTTGGCAAAAACACCTGTGATGGATGATCTTATGAGAACATGCCCCTTTGTGAAGGGAAACGCAAGCGGTATGGCGGTTGGTCTGCCCGATGGTCAGATGGGAAATTCCGAGGTCGGCCACATGAATATGGGCGCAGGCCGCATTGTATATCAGGAGCTGACACGCATCACAAAATCCATTCAGGACGGCGACTTTTTTGAAAACGAGGCACTTTTGGATGCGGTTAATCACTGTAAGGGAAACGATTCCTCCCTGCATCTTTTTGGATTGCTCTCTGACGGCGGTGTCCACAGCCACAACACCCATCTATATGGACTTTTAGAGCTGGCAAAGCGCCAAGGTCTTAAAAAGGTTTATGTGCACTGCTTCCTTGACGGGCGTGATACGCCTCCCGCATCAGGAGCGGATTATGTTGCTGAGCTTGTAAAGAAGATGAGCGAGATCGGCGTAGGAGAGGTTGCAACCATATGCGGACGCTACTATGCGATGGACCGTGACAAAAACTATGACAGAGTTAAAAAGGCATATCTTGCCATGACAATGGGAGCTGGCGAGACTGCCTCAGACCCGGTTCAGGCGGTAAAGACCTCATACGAAAACGAAAAGACGGATGAGTTTATGCTTCCCACGGTTATCTTAAAAGACGGCGCGCCAACGGCAGTGATTAAGGATCACGATTCTTGCATTTTCTTTAACTTCCGCCCAGACCGCGCAAGGCAGATTACAAGGGCGTTTTGTGACGATGAGTTTACCGGTTTTGAGAGGGAGCGTCTTAACGACTTGGTATTTGTCTGCTTTAAGGATTATGATGAGACGATCCCGAACAAGAAGGTGGCATTTGAGCAGGAAGAGCTTACAAACACCTTCGGTGAGTATCTTGCCGCGCATGGGATGACACAGGCACGCATCGCTGAGACGGAAAAGTATGCCCATGTCACCTTCTTCTTTAACGGAGGCGTTGAGGAGCCAAATCCCGGTGAGGATCGCATCTTAGTAAATTCTCCAAAGGTTGCAACCTATGACTTGCAGCCTGAGATGAGCGCATATCAGGTGAGAGATAAGCTTGTGGAGGCCATCCGTTCAGAAAAGTATGATGTGATAATTATCAACTTTGCAAATCCTGATATGGTGGGTCATACCGGCGTAATCCCTGCGGTTGTCAAGGCGATAGAAGTGATTGACGAGTGCGTTGGCGATGTGGTTAAGGCGATAAAGGAAGTTGACGGTCAGCTCTTTATCTGTGCGGATCACGGAAATGCAGATAAGCTTATAGATGAGGAGACCGGTGCAAGCTTTACCGCCCACACCACAAATCACGTGCCATTCATTTTGGTAAACGCTGATCCTTCATATAACCTTAGAGAGGGCGGCTGCTTAGCAGACATTATTCCTACGCTTATCGAGCTTATGGGAATGGAACAGCCCGCAGAGATGACGGGAAAGAGCCTTTTAATTAAGGCGTAAGCCGACTTTACGTAGGATAATTTGTCGTTGTTTAAAGGGCAAAATGGACAGTAAAGAGCGCAAATGTTTTTTGCTAAATCCATGTGAAAAGCTGTTCATTTCTTTAAAAATGTGATATGATTTTTTTATAGATTTCTCATTCAAACACGCACCTTAAAGGTTTCTTTGGTGCGTGTTTTGGGAGAGAAAAATGCGAATACAAATTAGGATAACGGAGGTTGAGATGGGAGAACAATTTTCATCTAAAGAGTATCTTCAGAAAGTGGACGCCTATTGGCGGGCGGCAAACTATCTGGCGGCAGCACAGCTTTATATGCTGGATAACCCGCTGTTAAGAGAACCGCTTACCAGGGACCAGGTAAAGAAAAAGATAGTGGGACACTGGGGAACGGTTCCGGGTCAGAACTTTGTGTATGTGCACATGAACAGAGCCATAAAGAAGTATGATCTTGATATGATATTAATCTCAGGCCCCGGTCACGGCGGAAACTTCTTTGTGGCAAACTCATATCTGGAGGGAACATACAGCGAGGTTTATCCCAATGTAAGCCAGGATTATGAGGGTATGAAGAGACTCTGTAAGCAGTTCTCTTTCCCGGGAGGTATCTCAAGCCACGTTGCTCCTGAGACCCCCGGCTCCATAAACGAGGGCGGAGAGCTTGGCTATTCGATCGCCCATGCCTTTGGAGCAGTATTTGATAATCCAGATTTGATCTGCACCTGTATCGTGGGTGATGGAGAGGCGGAGACAGGGCCTCTTGCCACAGCATGGCATTCCAATAAATTTTTAAATCCCCTAACAGACGGTGCGGTGCTTCCCGTTCTTCACTTAAACTGCTATAAGATAAACAACCCGACTGTATTTTCTCATATCTCACATGATGAGGTGGAGAGTTTCTTCCACGGCTGCGGCTGGAAGCCTTATTTTGTGGAGGGCTCAGACCCTGAAAAAATGCATGAAAAGATGGCAGAGGCTGTGGATGCATGTGTCGAGGAAATAAAGGAGATACAGAGAAAAGCGCGTGAGGATGGCGTTATAGAAAGACCATTCTGGCCCATGATTGTTCTTCGCACACCTAAGGGATGGACAGGCCCTAAGACGGTGGACGGACTGCGCGTGGAGGGCTCCTTTAGAGCTCATCAGGTACCTATCATGATGGATAAGCCTGAGCATCTGGATATGTTAAAGGAGTGGCTCTTAAGCTACAAACCTGAGGAGCTTTTTGATGAGAATTACCGTCTTATACCGGAGCTTAGAAAGATGGCTCCTGAGGGCGATCGCAGGATCAGCGCGAACCCCCATGCTAACGGCGGTAAGCTCCTTAGGGATTTAAGACTTCCTGACTTTAGGAACTACGCGCTTGATGTGCCAAAGCCTGGCTCTGTCACCGCTCAGGATATGATCGAGCTTGGCGGATATGTGAGAGATATCTTTGTTCTTAACAAGGAGCAGAAGAATTTCCGTATCTTTGGACCGGATGAGACCATGTCAAACCGCCTCTACAAGGTGTTTGAGGTAGAGCAGCGCGACTGGAACGGAGAGTACCATGAGGCTGATGAGGATCTGGCAAGGGACGGACGCATTATGGACGCTTATTTGTCAGAGCATATGTGTGAGGGATGGCTTGAGGGGTATCTGCTCACCGGACGTCATGGCTTTTTTGCAAGCTATGAGGCGTTTATAAGAGTGGTTGACTCCATGTGCGCACAGCACGCTAAGTGGCTTAAGGTCTGCAATGAGCTTCCCTGGAGACAAAAGATTGCTTCATTAAACCTTATTTTGACTTCCAATGTATGGCAGCAGGATCACAACGGATTTACACATCAGGATCCGGGCTTTTTAGATCATATCGCAAATAAGAAGGCGGATGTTGTGCGCATGTATCTGCCGCCCGATGCTAACTGCTTGCTGTCTTGCTTTGACCACTGCATCAAGAGCAAGAACTATGTAAATGTGATTGTCGCATCAAAGCATCCTTCATATCAGTGGCTGACCATGGAGCAGGCTGTTAAGCACTGCACACAGGGAATCGGCATCTGGGATTGGGCAAGCAACGACCAGGGGCAGGAGCCGGATGTGGTTCTTGCATGCTGCGGTGACACACCAACACTTGAGGCATTAGCGGCAGTGACAATTCTTAGGGACAATCTGCCGGAGATAAAGATTCGCTTTATCAATGTGGTTGACTTAATGAAGCTTGAGCCTCATGTAAAGCACCCTCATGGCCTTACGGATGTTGACTATGATGCGCTATTTACCAAGGATAAGCCCATCATCTTTGCTTTCCATGGATATCCTACGCTGATCCACGAGCTGACATATGAGCGCAACAATCGCAACCTCCATGTCCACGGATATCAGGAGGAGGGAACGATCACCACACCGTTTGACATGCGCGTTCAGAATGAGATCGACCGCTTCCACCTGGTTGCGGATGTGATCAACAATCTGCCGCAGCTTGGAAACAGGGGCGCATATCTTCTTCAGCAGATCAGGGATATCTTGGTAGAGCATAACCAGTATATCGCACAGTACGGTCAGGATTTGCCCATCATCCGCGACTGGAAGTGGCACACACCGGAAGATAAGTGATTTAAAATACAATGATTTATGTCTTAGCGGCAGGTTCGCAAAACGCGAACCTGCCATATTGATGATTCTGTATCAGAACCAGAAGTCTTAAGAGACCATGACGTAAGTCGACAAAAGGGCGTGGCTTACGGGAAGTTGTGGATGAATTTTTATAGGTTTAAGATAGATGCTTATGGGAACGATCATGGATAAGGGAAAATGCTTAAATCCGGTGGGAGTGTTTGACTCCGGTTTAGGGGGCTTGAGTGTGCTTAGAAAGTGCATGAAGGTGATGCCATATGAAAATTTCATATACTATGGCGATTCCCTTCACGCGCCGTATGGTACAAAGAGTCTTGATGAGGTAAGAGACCGCTCCTTGGAGGTGTTGGAAAAACTTTTGTCCATGGGAATAAAGGGCATGGTGGTTGCCTGTAATACGGCAACATCGGCTGCGGTTCGCCTGATGAGGGAGAGATACCCCTATCTGCCGCTAGTTGGAATTGAGCCTGCCATAAAGCCCGCCGTACTTCACCGCCCGGGAAGTGTAGTTTTAGTGATGGCTACGCCAAGGACGTTAGCGGAGGAAAAGTTTAAGGCACTGAGCGATCAGTACGAGAGGCTTGCGCATATTGAGGCTGTGCCATGTGAGGGCCTGATGGAGTATATTGAAAACGGAATTTTGTCAGGGCCTGAGCTTGAAAATTATTTAAAAGACAGGCTCCTACCATTTCCAATGGATAGAGTTGGAGCCATCGTATTAGGATGCACGCACTATCCGTTTATCCAGGATACCTTACAGGAGATTGTGGGAGAGCGCGTGGAAATCCTTGATGGAAGCGAGGGAACCGCCAGAGAAATAAGAAGAAGATTAGAGGCAGCGGGACTGTTAAGCGATGAAAAAGACTATGGGCAGTTGATGCTTTTTAATTCTGCCTCTAAGGGAAAGGTTTTGGCAAGGCATACCGGTCAGCAGCTGGTGGTTGAGAATGTGCAGGACGATCCGTACCTAAGGCGCTCTGTGCAGCTTTTGACGCTTCCGCTATAGCATTATTATAAATTTGCCAGAAAGGTAGTATTTTATGGAAAAAAACAGCAGTGTATTAAAGTTAATATATCGCGTCTTTCAGGGCGTACTTATAGGCCTTGGGGCGGTTTTGCCGGGCATATCCGGAGGTGTGTTATGCGTTATATTTGGCATCTATAAGCCGGTGATGGAGCTTCTTAGCGATCCTTTTCATCGCTTAAAGACTCATGTTCCAAAGCTTTTTCCGGTGATTGTAGGCGGAGCGATAGGCTTTTTGGGCGTGGCAAAGATCCTGGCTTTTTTCCTGGATAAATACCCAAACCCCTCTGTATGCCTTTTTATCGGTTTGATAGGGGGGATGCTTCCGTCTCTTTTTAGAGAGGCAAATGAACAGGGACATCCCAAAGGATGTTATATTTCCATGGGTATTGCCTTTGTAATAATCCTTGGCATTTTGATAAGCCTAAATCTGTTTTCAGTGGTGATAACCCCGAATTTTGGATGGTATATTTTCTGCGGATTTTGCCTGGCTTTAAGCGTTATCGCTCCCGGAATGAGCTTTTCAACGCTGCTGATGCCACTAGGACTTTACACTGCATTTGTGGACGGGCTTGGAAACTTAAGCTTAGAGGTTTTAATCCCTGCGGGTATCGGGGCGATTGTCACGGTGATATGTCTTGCTAAGGCGGTGGACACTCTTTTTGAGAAGTTTTACCCGTTTGCATATCACGCGATTATAGGCATAGTTATCGCTGCTACAATAATGATTATACCCGTGGATGGCTTTACATCATCGGTGGGGGACGCGGCACTAAATGCTCTGTTTTTGGTGATAGGAGTGTTAGCGGCGTTAGCGCTTGATCGCTTTAACTCAAGTATCCCTAAGGAGGCTTAAATCCGCGCTTGACGAAAAGGAGAATGGTGTGATAGAATCACCCGTTAGCGAAAGTTTCTTTGTGCTTTTTTAGAAAGGCAGGTAATAAAATGACAAAGATAGATATTTTTTCCGGTTTTCTCGGAGCAGGAAAGACGACACTGATAAAAAAGCTTTTGAAGGAGGCGCTTTCTGGCGAGAAGGTGGTGCTGATTGAGAATGAGTTTGGTGAGATCGGCATTGACGGCGGCTTTTTAAAGGATGCGGGAATTGAGATTACAGAGATGAATTCCGGCTGTATCTGCTGTTCGCTGGTAGGAGATTTTGGCGAGGCGCTAAAGAAGGTGCTTGATGAGTACGCGCCGGACCGCATTCTCATTGAACCATCCGGTGTTGGAAAGCTCTCAGATGTTATTAAGGCTGTTGCCGGGGTGGCAAAAGACCGTGCTGATGTTACCACAGGCGCTTTTGTAACAGTTGTGGATGTGCAAAAGTGCAAGATGTATATGAAGAATTTCGGAGAGTTTTTTAATAACCAGATTGAATACGCATCCACCATCGTCCTTTCAAGGACTCAGAAGGTGGACGATGAAAAGCTTGGCGAAGTACTCTCCATGATTAAGGCCCACAATGAGAAGGCCAGGATAATCACCACCCCTTGGGAGGAGCTTACAGGTGATAAGGTCCTAGCCACCATGGAGCAGGTTAAGACTCTTGCAGAGGAGATGATGGAGGAGAGTGTGTGCCACGTCTGTGGACATCACCATCATGAGCACGATGAGCATGAACATCACCATTGCCATCATGACCATGACGACCATCATCATAAAGAGCATGAGCACTCCCACCATGATGAAGGCGAGTGCCATCACAAGAACCATCACGACCATGAGCATGAGCACCATCATGAGCATGGCGAAGAATGCTGTTGTCATCATGACCATCACCATCATCATGCGGACGAGGTGTTTACAAGCTGGGGCGTGGAGACTCCAAAGAAGTATGACAAAGAGAAGCTAGAAGACATCTTAGATGCACTTTCAAATAGTGATGATTACGGCATGGTGCTTCGTGCAAAGGGAATGGTTTGTGGCACCGACGGAGGCTGGCTGTATTTTGACATGACGCCGGGCGAGGTCGAGATTAGAAACGGTGCGCCAGAGTATACGGGAAGGCTCTGTGTTATCGGATCTGGTATTAAGGAAGAGGCGCTGGCAAAATTGTTTGAAGTTTAATCATATGGTTAAAATAGGACGGCTGTCCGGCGCGCCCGGGCAGCCGTTTTTAGAGGGATATAAGGAGGAGACAGTATGCCCATGCAGCAGCAGGAGGATCCGAGAGTTCCGGTTTATTTGATCAATGGTTTTTTAGAGAGCGGAAAAACCTCCTTTATTGATTTTACACTGAAGCAGGAATACTTTCAAAACGGGGAAAAGACGCTACTCATCATGTGTGAGGAGGGCGAGGTAGAGCTTGATAAAGAGCTTTTGGGGCGCAACAATGCCGTGCAGGTGTTTTTTGGTAGTCCTGAGGATTTAAATGAGAAAGCCCTAAGAGATCTTGAGATGAAGCATCGCCCTGACCGGGTTCTTATAGAGTATAATGGGATGTGGAAGATGGAGGATATCTATAATCTGCAGCTTCCAAGCGGATGGATGATCTTTCAGGTGATCACCACTATTGATGCTAAGACCTTTGCCATGTATACGGCAAACCTGAACATGAAGTCCATGGTTGTCGCAATGGTGGGGGATGCGGACATGGTTATATTTAACCGTTGCGATGATGAGACTCCCATCACCAAATTCAGGCACAGCATAAAGGCCGTGAACGGACGCGCACAGGTGATCTTTGAGGATAAGGCCGGAGAGATGATGGAGGCGACGGATGAACTTCCATATGACCTGGCAGCGGACGTGATTGAGATTGAGGACTATGATTACGGGATTTTCTATGTGGACGCCCAGGATCACCCTGAAAATTATGAGGGAAAGACCGTGCGCTTTAAGGCGATGGTTCTAAAGCCGTCGGATTTAATCTCCGGTATTTTTGTGGCGGGTCGACACGCGATGACATGCTGCGCGGATGATTTGCAGTTTATTGGCTATGTGTGCCATAGCAAGTTTTCCAGAAAATTAAAAAACGGGGACTGGGTGGAGATAACGGCCAAGGTAAAATATGAGTATGTGCGCCAGTACCGCGGCAAGGGACCTGTGCTTTATGCAGAGAATGTGAGCCTTGGCGAAAAGCCGCAGGAGGAGATCGTATATTTCTAAACTTTTACGATAAAAACAGGGCTCTTTAATAGTGAGATAATTGAGTATATAACCTGTCTCTTCGAGGCGGGTTATTTTGATGATTCTTTACGCGCCTCTCGTCTAGTTTTTACACAAATATGCTTGCCAATTTATGAGAAATGGCATATTATGATACAGGCATAAAAAATGCATGCGGCTTGCGCAAACAAGCATGCATTTGGGAATATTTTAACAAACACACAACTATATATAAGGGGGTTAATCTGAGATGAATAAAGAGATTTTAAAAAAATACGCGCAGCTGATTGTGAGAACAGGCGTTAATGTGCAGCCGGGACAAAAATGTCTGCTCTATATATCTACGGATCAGGCGGAGCTGGCCGCTTACATTGTGGAGGAGGCCTATAAGGCGGGTGCGCTTAGCGTGAGACTTGAATGGCAAAACAGCGATATCAGCCGCATTCAGTACAGTTACGAGGATGCGGATGAGATGTCGACAGTTTATCCATGGCAGGAGGCTAAGCAAAAGCAGATCTCAGAGGATCTGCCGTGCATGATCCATATCATCTCGGATGATCCGGATGCGATGAAGGGGGTGGATGCAAAGAAGGTGGCAGAGATCAAAAAGAGGATCTTCCCCATCATAAAGCCCTATCGTGACGCGATGGAAAATAAGTACCAGTGGGTGATTGCTGCGGCAGCAGGAAGAGACTGGGCAAAAAAATTGTTCCCAGAGCTTTCCGCCGATGAGGCGGTTGAAAAGCTCTGGTCTAAGATCTTAGCTTGCACCCGTATCGGGGACGGATCAGATGAATCCGCTATGAGCGCAGACCCCATTGCTGCATGGGAGGAGCATAATAAGAACTTTACAGAAAAGTGCCAGTGGCTTAACGGCATGAACTTTGAGTGGCTGCACTATAAGAGCGCAAACGGCACGGATTTTAAAGTGGGCCTGATACCGGAGGCAAAGTGGATGGGAGGAGCCGAGTATTCTCTGCAAAACATCCTATATAACCCCAATATGCCCACGGAAGAGATTTTTACCACGCCCATGAAGGGAAAGGCAGAAGGCCTTGTTGTATCCACAAAGCCTCTGTCCTATCAGGGTCAGCTGATAGAGAATTTCTCCATCCGCTTTGAAGATGGAAAGGCGGTAGAGGTTCATGCAGAAAAGGGCGAGGAGCTTTTAAAGGAAATGATTGCCATGGACGAGGCGGCAGTTTATCTTGGCGAGGTGGCGCTTGTTCCAAAGGAATCCCCTATAAACATGAGCGGCATTTTGTTCTACAACACACTTTTTGATGAGAACGCAAGCTGTCATCTGGCTCTGGGACGCGGCTTTTCAAATGTCCTTAAAAACTTTGAAAACATGAGTCAGGAGGAAATTGAGGAGGTGGGCGTCAACGATTCCATGATCCATGTGGACTTTATGGTGGGCGCGGATGATTTGCAGATAACAGGTATTACAAGTGATAAGAGAGAGGTCCCCGTTTTTGAAAACGGAACCTGGGCAAAGAGCAAGTAAAGAGGAAAAGCATCACCATGGACGAGCTATTGTATTTGACCAAAACCTATACCAGATTGTTTAGGAGGGTGGCTAGCGGAAAGCTTTTTTTGCCAAAGCGCAAAAAGAAGGGAAAAGCCCCCTCCCAGGAGGTCATACAGGAACGGATACGGGATCTGGTGGAGGACAGGTTGGATCCGGACCTCTTCGAAAATATGCGAAAGATCCTCTTTAGATATGTGACTAAGCGGCAGGAACTGTTACAATACCCTCTTGAGATGGTCATGGAGCGCTTTGCACAACTTGAACTTGAGGAGTTTGACCTAGTGCGGGCAGGAGATGTGACGGTGCGGGATGTGCTGTACTTTCACAGAGGGATGGATCGGCTTTTGCTTACCCAGTCGCTTACCAAAATTTATCGGGAGCGCTATGTCGGCGAAAAGACAAAGGAGGAGATTGAAAAGCTCCTTCCAATAAACCCGATTGATGCATATCCGGACGCCAGATGCCTAAAACGCCACTTTATTCTGCATGTCGGGGCGACAAATACCGGAAAGACATATCAGTCACTGCAGCGCCTTAAGGAGGCAAAGCACGGAATTTATCTCTCTCCGCTAAGGCTCTTGGCCCTTGAGGTGCAGGAGCGCTTTCTCATGGAGAATGTCCCATGCTCCATGACTACCGGAGAGGAGGAGGATATTATCCCCGGGGCGACTATTATGAGCTGTACTGTGGAAAAGCTCCATATGGATGAGGTTTTTGACGTGGCTGTCATCGACGAGTGCCAGATGATAAACGACCGCGACAGAGGCTATGCCTGGACCAGGGCAATCCTTGGAATTATGTGCCCGGAGATTCATCTGTGCATGGCGCCGGAGGCAAAGGATATCATCATAAAGATGATAGAGGAGTGTGAGGACACCTATGAGGTGTTTGAGCATGTGAGAGATACAGAGTTAAAATTTTTGCCGGGGCTTTTTAGCGTGGAGCATGATCTTTCAAAGGGGGATGCTCTTATCGTCTTTTCAAAGAGGAAGGTCTTAGCGTTAGCGTCCTATCTGCAGGGGAATGGAGTTAAGGTGAGTGTTATCTACGGAGCGCTTCCCTACCAGTCAAGAAGAGAGCAGGTCAGGATGTTTGTCGAGGGCGAGACGGACGTGGTGGTGGCTACTGATGCCATCGGCATGGGAATGAATCTGCCCATAAGGCGCATTGTGATACTGGAAACCACTAAGTTTGACGGAGTGGATTTTAGGGACCTTGAGGCCACGGAGGTAAAGCAGATTGGCGGGCGCGCAGGAAGGAAGGGCATGTATGATGTGGGATACGTCGCAAGCGCCGAGGAGCCGGAGATGGTAAACGAGCTATTAAATATGCGCATTCCCCCAATACCTGTCATTCACATAGGTGTTCCGGACGAGATTATAAGGATTAACCAGAGGCTTGACGATATCCTCTTAACCTGGCAGGCTCTTCCGGTAAGCGGCATATATGAGCGCAGAGATGTAAGTCGCGAAGTGGAGCTGTACAGGACGCTTTATGAGAGGCTCCCCTTCCTCTCAAATGAGGACTACTATGCCTGTATCACCATTCCGTTTGCGGAGACGCCGGAGGTTACAAGGCAGTGGATTATCTACTGTGTGAGCTATTTTACGCAAGGGGAGGACTCACTGCTCTTCCCGGTAAGAAATCCTACAAATCTGGATGAATACGAGAACTATTATAAAATTTTAGATCTCTACTACCAGTTTTGTACGCGTTTTGATTTGGCATTTGAGCAGGAGCTTTTGGCCGAGACAAAGGCGGATGTTGCGGATAAGATTTGCAGGATTTTGGTGGAGAATTTAAAGAAATACGGCAAGAAATGTAAGAGATGCGGAAGTAGCCTAGCCTGGAATCATCCATACAATCTGTGTGAGAGATGCTATGCGATGCCTCCTGAGCTAAGAAGAATAGGCGGCAGGTATTGGGGCCGGATGCGAAGAAGAGGAAGGATGTAAATACAACTGCCAGAGTCTTTTAAAAGGGCAGTTTAAATAAATAGGAGGTTTGTATGAGAAAGACAAAAATTGTTTGTACCTTAGGACCTGCTGTGGACAGTGATGAGAAAATCCGAGAGCTGATGCTTGCGGGAATGGACTGCGCCAGACTGAATTTTTCACACGGCTCTCACGAGGAGCAAAAGGCGAGGATGGACAGAGTCAAGAGGATCCGTGCGGAGCTTGGCTTACATATCCCGATTTTACTTGACACCAAGGGGCCGGAGATCCGCTTAAGAGATTTTGAGGAAGGCTTCATAAATGTGGAGAAGGATCAGCTCTTTACGCTCTATGCCGATTTTAACAGAGTGGGGGATGCAGAGGGCGTTGGACTTACCTTCCCAAACCTTGCAAAGAATGTGACTAAGGGAACCCGTATTCTGGTGGATGATGGCCGTGTGGCGATGGTGGTTGATCATATCGAGGGCAAGGACGTTGTCTGCAAGGTGATGAATGCCGGAAAGCTTAGCAATCACAAGAGCATAAATGTGCCAAACGTTATGATCAATATGCCCTATATCAGTGAGACAGACAGAGCGGATATAGTTTTTGGTATATCACAGGAGGTGGATTACATTGCTGCCTCTTTTGTGAGAAGCGCGGACGATGTTAAAATTTTAAGAGATGTTTTAGCGGCAAATGGCGGCGAGGATATCAAGATTATATCAAAGATAGAAAACAGGGGCGGAGTTGATAATCTGGACGAGATCCTAGATGTCAGCGACGGTCTTATGGTTGCAAGAGGGGATCTTGGCGTTGAGATACCATTTACAGAGCTTCCCGCCATCCAGAAGGAGATGATAAGCAAATGCTTTAAGAAGGGCAAGATGGTAATCACTGCTACCCAGATGCTTGAGTCCATGATCACAAACCCCAGACCCACAAGAGCGGAGGTTTCTGATATAGCAAACGCTATCTATGACGGAACCACAGCCATCATGCTCTCCGGAGAATCCGCAGCAGGCGCTTACCCGGTTGAGAGCGTTCACACCATGGCGGAGATCGCTGAGGAGACCGAAAAGGGAATCGATTATGAGGCGAGATTCAGGCACCATGTGCTGGAGGAAAAGCCCTGCCTTATGAATACCATTTCCTATGCCGCATGCTCATCCTCCTTTAGGATTGACGCAAAGGCCATTATCTCTGTCTCGATGAGCGGGCGCACGGTTGCTTCCCTGGCGCATTATCATATTCAGTGTCCGATTATTGCAGAGGTGGTTGATGAGCGCGCGCTGCGCCAGCTAAATCTCGCATGGAATGTCTGCCCGGTTAAGGCGGAGGAAAAATTCTCCATGGATGAGCTATTTGCGGCGGCCATGGATTCCGCAAAATCAACGGGCCTTGTGAAGGAAGGCGATATGGTTGTCATTACCTCAAGCTATGACATATCGCAGATGGAGACCAATGTTATGATGCTGCAGGTGATTTAAGATAGATATTTAAGCGATTAAAAGCGATGCACGCATCCCCGTGCATCGCTTTTTAAAATTAATTCTTATTCAGGTTCTTTTGAGCCGTGGCAAGCATCAGCTTAATTCGGTTTAGCTGATTTACCTCGCTGGCACCGGGGTCGTAGTCCACCGCCACAATGTTTGAGAGAGGATATTCCTTTCTCAGCTCCTTTATAACACCCTTGCCTACAATGTGGTTTGGCAGGCAGCCAAAGGGCTGGGTGCAGACGATGTTGTTGACACCGCTGTGAATGAGCTCTAACATCTCACCGGTTAGAAACCACCCCTCACCGGTCTGATTGCCTATGGATACAAATTTTTCCGCCATCTTTGCCAGATGTGAAATTTCGCTTGGAGCGTCAAATCGCATGCTCTTTTCAAGCTCCTTCTTGGCAGTGTGTCGCATAGCTTCCAAAACCTTGATGCCAAGGTTACATATCATTGCGGTTGTGGATTTTGTTCCAAGGTTGTCGCGCTTGAAGTTGGTGTTGTAGAAGCAGTAGAGTAAAAAGTCCATAAGATCAGGCATTACCGCCTCCGCACCTTCCTTTTCAAGCAGTTCCACCAGATAATTGTTGGCGGAGGGAAGGAATTTTACAAGGATCTCACCGACTATACCCACCCTGGGTTTTTTTATGTCAAGTAAGAGCAGGTTGTCAAAATCATGAATGATACCCCTTATGTTCCTGTTAAACTCACTCATGGAGGGGACTTTTCTTGCTACCGACTCCATGCAGATTTTCTTCCATTTTTCGTGCAGAGCGTTTGCGCTTCCAGGAACCGCCTCGTAGGGGCGTGTGCGGTATAACACCCTCATGAAGATATCACCGTAAACCACCGCCTGTAGGGCTCTGGTTAGCATTGGCAGGGTGAAGGTAAAGCCGGGATTGCTCTCTAAGCCGCTCACATTTAAGGAGATAACAGGGATCTGCCCCATACCGGCCTTGTTAAGCGCACGCCTGATAAATCCGATATAGTTGCTCGCGCGGCATCCGCCTCCGGTCTGACTCATGATAATCGCAACCTTGTTAAGGTCGTACTCGCCGGACAGGAGAGCGTCCATAATCTGTCCTACCACAATGAGGGAAGGGTAGCAGGCGTCATTGTTTACATACTTAAGCCCCACATCCACCGCATTGCGGCTTTCCTTCATCATAACCACGTGGTAGCCGCTGGCGTTTATGGCAGCCTCGATTAAGTCAAAGTGAATGGGAGTCATCTGGGGCACCAAGATGGTGTAGTCCTTTTTCATCTCCTTTGTAAAGTACACTCTGTCGTAGGCGGCGGAGACTATCTGTCGAGTGCCGCAGTCATTCTTTTCACGGATCCTAAGGGCCGCAATAAGGGAGCGGATACGTATTCTTGCCGCACCGAGGTTATTCACCTCATCGATCTTTAGTACCGTATAAATCTTGCCGGAGTTTGTGAGGATGTCATCCACAGCATCAGTGGTAACCGCATCCAATCCGCAGCCAAAGGAGTTTAGCTGCACAAGGTCAAGATTATCCGTGGTCTTTACAAAGTTTGCGGCTCTGTAAAGCCTTGAGTGATACATCCACTGGTCCATAACAATGAGAGGCCGCTCAACATGACCAAGGTGTGAGATAGAATCCTCCGTGAGAACGGCAAAGCCGTAGGAGGTGATAAGCTCCGGTATGCCGTGGTTGATCTCCGGATCCACATGGTAGGGGCGTCCTGCAAGCACGATACCCCTTGTGCCGGTGGCCTTTAGGTACTCAAGGACTTCCTCGCCCTTTTTCTCTATATCACGCTTAGCCGCAAGAAGCTCTGTCCAGCCGGCATGTGCAGCAGCCTTAACTTCCGCAGCCTTTATGCCATATTCCTCATCAAAAATCTCTACCAGGCGGTCCGTCAAGACCTTCTCATCTGTGAAGGCCATAAACGGATTTAAGAAGCGGATGTTCTCTGTCGCAAGGCTTTCCACATTGTTCTTTATATTCTCCGCATAGGAGGTCACGATGGGGCAGTTAAAGTGGTTGTTTGCATCCGGCGTCTCGTTGCGCTCGTAGGGGATGCAGGGGTAGAAGATGGTCTTAACCCCGTTTTCTATAAGCCAGCTGATATGCCCGTGGGCAAGTTTTGCCGGATAGCACTCGGACTCGCTTGGGATGGATTCGATTCCCATCTCATAGATTTTTCTTGTCGATGTGGGCGATATGATTATCCTAAAGCCAAGCTCACGGAAGAACACCGCCCAGAAGGGATAATTCTCATACAGATTTAAAACTCTGGGAATGCCAATTGTCCCCCTGGGGGCAGCGTCTATGGCCAGTGGCTCATAGTCAAAAATACGGTTGTTTTTATAGGCGTAAAGGTTTGGAACCTTATCCACTGCCTTTTCCTGACCCAGACCCTTTTCACAGCGGTTTCCGGAGATGTAGCGGCGGTTGCCGTCAAAGATGTTGATGGTTAAACGGCAGGAGTTGGTGCAGCCGTGACATCTACTCATGGTTGTCTTATACTGAAGGGAGATTATCTCATCAAGAGAGAGCATGGTAGTCTTTTTGCCCTCACAGCGCTCCCTTGCTATTAGTGCCGCGCCAAAGGCACCCATAATTCCGGCGATATCCGGTCTTATCGCCTTTACGCCGGATATGCGCTCAAAGCTTCTTAGCACTGCGTCATTGTAGAAGGTTCCGCCCTGAACTACCACATGCTCGCCAAGCTGCTTGGGGTCTGTGATTTTTATAACCTTAAACAGGGCATTCTTTATAACGGAGTATGCAAGGCCCGCGGAGATATCTGAAACCTCCGCTCCCTCCTTTTGCGCCTGCTTTACGTTTGAATTCATAAACACGGTACAGCGGGTGCCAAGATCCGTGGGATTTTTTGCAAACAAAGCAGCCTTTGCAAAATCCTCGATAGAGTAGTTTAAGGATTTGGCGAAGGTCTCTATAAAGGAGCCGCAGCCGCTGGAGCAGGCCTCGTTTAGCTGCACGCTGTCGACAGTCTTATTCTTTATCTTAATGCATTTCATGTCCTGACCGCCGATGTCCAAAATACAGTCAACATCCGGCTGGAAAAAGGCGGCGGCATAGTAGTGGGCAACCGTCTCAACCTCTCCCTCATCAAGCATAAGGGCGGACTTTAAAAGCGCTTCACCGTATCCTGTGGAGCAGGAGTAGGCGATGCGAACATCGTCAGGGAGCATGGTCTTTAGCTCCTTAAAAGCCTTGATGGCGGTCGCTAGAGGGTTTCCGTTGTTATTGCTGTAAAAGTTATAGAGGAGACTTCCGTCCTCTGCCACAAGCGCTATCTTTGTGGTGGTGGAGCCAGCGTCTATACCAAGGTATGCGTTTCCGTGGTAATTTCCCAGATACTCACGCTTTACCCTGGCCCTGTCATGGCGGTCGCGAAAGATATCATAGCTTTCCTGGTCCTTAAACAGCGGCTCAAGGCGCTTTATCTCAAATTCCAGCTCTATTCCGTGGCTTAGGCGACCTATCAGTTCCTCCATGGGCACCACCGTCTCATAGTTGCTGTTCATGGCAGCGCCTAGCGCGGCAAAGAGGTGGGAGTGATCTGGGGCGATTATAGCGTCTCCGGTAAGGTTTAGCGTCCTTATAAAGGCGTTTCTAAGCTCCGGAAGGAAGTGTAAAGGACCTCCAAGGAATGCCACATTTCCGCGGATGGGCTTTCCGCACGCCAGTCCGGAGATGGTCTGGTTTACAACAGCCTGAAAGATTGACGCAGCCAGGTCTTCTCTTGTGGCTCCGTCATTTATTAGGGGCTGGATATCCGTCTTTGCAAACACGCCGCAGCGGGCAGCGATAGGGTAGATAGCCTGATAATTTTTAGCGTAAGCGTTAAGGCCAGCAGCGTCAGTCTGTAGTAAGGACGCCATCTGGTCGATAAAAGAGCCCGTGCCGCCGGCACAGATGCCGTTCATACGCTGGTCTACGCCGCCATTTTCGCTAAAGTAGATAATCTTTGCGTCCTCGCCGCCAAGCTCGATAGCCACATCGCAGTGGGGCGCATAGTCCTTAAGGCTTGTGGCAACCGCCACCACCTCCTGTACAAAAGGGACGCCAAGGTGTTTGCTAAGAGTAAGACCGCCGGAACCCGTAATCATCGGGGCGGTGTAAATGGGCTCGCCTTCTTCTGTATGCTTAGTCAGAACTTCATGACCTTTTTTTAAAAGCCCCGCCAGGGTTTCCTGGATATTTGCGTAATGCCTCTCATAATCAGAAAAGAGCATATTATTCTTCTCATCAATGAGGGAAATTTTGACGGTTGTGGAGCCGATGTCCACGCCCAGTCTATACGTATTCTTATGATTTTGCATGATAAATATTCCTTTCTAATAGCAGCCATTATTATACTTCTCGTCCTAGCAAAATGCAACTTAAAAATCCTGGCAGAATTCTTATTTTTATGTAAACCAAAACATTGACCAAATCTGAAATATGGATTAAAATAAGATACACTAAAGACGGAGGTAAACATGAAGGTTAGAACAAGATATGCGCCGAGTCCCACGGGGAAAATGCATGTGGGAAACTTACGGACTGCGCTGTATGAGTATTTGATAGCAAAGCATGAGGGAGGGGACTTCCTTTTAAGAATAGAGGACACGGACCAGGAGAGATATGTTGAGGGTGCCACGCAGATCATCTACAGAACCCTAAAGGCTGCCGGCATGGAGCATGATGAGGGACCTGATAAGGATGGCGGCTGTGGACCGTATGTGCAGAGTGAGAGGGTAAAGACCGGCATCTATATGAAATACGCTAAGGAGTTGGTTGAGCGCGGAGAGGCTTACTACTGCTTTTGCACCAAAGAGCGCCTTGAGAC
>CAZYLH010000006.1:38811-42783 GCA_964648695.1 uncultured Lachnospiraceae bacterium
TGGTTGAGCGCGGAGAGGCTTACTACTGCTTTTGCACCAAAGAGCGCCTTGAGACGCTTAAGACCACGGTGGAGGGCAAGGAAGTAAGCAGTTATGATAAGCACTGTCTGCACCTGTCAAAGGAGGAGGTAGAAAAAAACCTGGCGGCAGGTATGCCCTTTGTGATACGCCAGAACATCCCGAGTGAGGGAACGACTACCTTTCACGATGAGATTTACGGGGATATCACCGTCGAGAACAAGGAGCTTGACGATATGGTGCTCATAAAGTCCGACGGCTTTCCCACCTATAATTTTGCAAATGTGGTTGACGATCATCTGATGGGAATCACCCATGTGGTGAGAGGAAATGAGTATCTCTCTTCATCGCCCAAGTACAACCGCTTATATGCGGCGTTTGGCTGGGAGATACCTAAGTACATCCACTGCCCGCTTATAACGGACGAGGAGCATCACAAGCTCTCAAAGAGAAGCGGTCATTCTTCTTTTGAGGATCTCTTAGAGCAGGGCTTTTTGCCGGAGGCGATCGTAAACTTTGTCGCCCTGCTTGGATGGAGCCCGGAGGATAATCAGGAGATCATGTCCATGGAGGAGATGATTAAAAAGTTTGATTGCACAAAGATCAGCAAATCCCCGGCAGTATTTGACTACGGTAAGCTTAAGTGGATGAACGGGGAGTACATAAAGGCGATGGATGACGAGGCTTTTTGTGAGATGGCAGAGCCCTATATCCGCCAGGTGCTAAGTAAGGACTACGACATAAAAAAGATCGCTGCCATGGTAAAGACCCGCATTGAGGTATTCCCGGATATTATGCCCCTCATTGACTTTTTAGAGGAGATGTCTGATTATGATGTAAACCTCTTTGCCCACAAGAAGATGAAGACTAGCCTGGGAAGCTCTCTTGAGGTGCTAAGAGAGTTGCTTTCCATCTATGAAAGCCAGGAGGATTATTCCAATCAGGCGCTCTATGAAACCCTCACAAAATATGTGGCGGATAAGGCCTGCAAGAACGGATATGCCATGTGGCCGCTTCGCGTGGCGGTCTCTGGAAAGCAGTCCACGCCGGGCGGTGCCACAGAGATAATGGAGGTGATTGGAAAAGAAGAAGCTCTTAACCGTATCAAGACCTCCATAAAAAAGCTTCAGACTGCACTGGGTGAGTGATGCATGATACAAACAGAAATGACGATGAATAAAGCGCAAAAAGAAGCGGTCCTTCATAATCAGGGACCGCTTTTAGTGCTTGCCGGGCCGGGGGCGGGAAAGACGCTGGTGATAACAATGCGCGTAAAGGCTCTTATCGAGGAGTATGGGGTAAACCCCAGAAGTATTTTAGTGATCACATTTACAAACGCCGCCGCAAGGCAGATGCGGGAGCGCTTTGAGAGGTTATCAGAGGATGCCGGGCTTAAAAACGCCGGTGTGACATTTTCCACCTTTCATGCTATTTTTTTCCACATCCTAAAAAACGCCTATGGCTATACCGGTAACAATATTTTGCGCCCGGAGCAAAAACAGGCGATCTTTCGCGAGATCTTACTTGAGCTTGATTATGAGGTGGAGGATGAGAAGGAGTTCTCAGAAAAGCTGCAGTCGGAGATAAGCCGCATAAAGGGCGAGGGGATGGACGTGAGAAAGTATTACCCCATGAACTGTCCGCAGGAGGTTTTTCTAAAGGCGTATAGGGAATATGAGAGGCGCCTTATAGCCGCAAATCTCATAGACTTTGATGATATGCAGCTTTTGTGCTATGAGCTTTTTTGCAAACGACCGGATATCCTTAGCGTCTGGCAAAAGAGGTTTAGCTATATTTTAGTGGATGAGGTGCAGGATACAAACCTGCTTCAGTATAAACTCACAAAGCTCTTAGCCCTTCCGGAAAACAACCTCATGATGGTGGGCGATGATGATCAGAGTATTTATCGGTTTAGGGGAGCAAGACCGGAGATTATGCTAAGCTTTCATAAGGATTTTCCAAAAGGCAGGCAGATTTTACTTGATGTAAACTACCGCTCTGTGGGTCAGATTGTGAAGATGGCGGGACGGCTCATAAAAAATAATTCTACAAGATATAAAAAGGAGATAAGGGCTGGCAGAAAGGAAGTTTCAGACGCTGTAAGCCTTTCTTGCTTTGATGATGCAAAGGCTCAGAATGAGTGGCTTCTCACAGAGGTGCGAAGGCTTTATGAGAAAGGGGTATCCTATAAGGATATGGCGGTGCTGTTTAGGACCAATCTTCAGCCACGCTCCACGGCAGAGCTCTTTATGAGGGTGAACCTTCCCTTTTACATGCGGGATGTGATCCCAAATATCTATGAACACTGGATTTTTAAGGATTTATTGGCATATTTTAAGCTTGCAAATGGGGAGCGCAGCAGAGGGCTGTTTTTGCAGATTATAAACAGGCCAAAGCGCTATATCTCAAGGGATTGTTTTTCGGATGAGGTGGTGAGCTTTGATAAGATGCGTGAATACTATTCGGATAAGAAATATGTCTGTGAGCGCATCGATAAACTGGAAAATGACCTAATCATGATAAGAGATATGAAGCCGTATGCGGCAATCCACTATCTGCGACATGTAACTGACTATGAAGGGTATGTAAAGGAATATGCTAAGTATCGGAATATGAAGCCGGACGAGCTTTTAGAGCTTTTTGATGAGCTTGAGGAGAGCGCAAAGGCATTTGATACGCTTGATGAGTGGTATGATCACATTGAAAAGGTAAAGGATGAGCTTTATAAAGCAGCCGCGCGTGATGACTCATCAAAGAAGGACGGGGTGACCATGATGACTTATCACAGCGCAAAGGGCTTAGAGTTTTCACATGTCTTTTTGATAGATGTAAACGAGGGAGTCACTCCGTACAGTAAGGCCGTGACGCCGGATGAGCTTGAGGAGGAGCGGCGGATGTTTTATGTGGCCTTTACCAGAGCAAAGGATTATGTGCACATTGGCTGGGTGAAAAAGCGCTTTGGAAAGCCGGTAAATCCTTCCAGGTATATAGGGGAGCTGATGGTTTCCAAAGAGGAATTTAAGCCGGGCACGAGGGTGGTGCACACGGTGTATAAGGAGGGAACCATCACCGATGTGAAAAAAAACCGCTTGGAGGTTTTGTTTGATGAAAAGAAGGTAAAGAGAAGCTTTGATCTGGATTTTTGTGTGCAAAATGGAATACTTCAGATTTTGTCGGAGTGAGGCAAGAAGTTTTTTAGGTAAGGCAGAAAAGAGCCTTGCGATTGACGTATTAAACAAAAAGGAGAGTCAAATATGTATATAATTTTTTACCTGATCTGGTATCTTTTCGTATTTTTATTTGGAGATGTCGTATTTTCTTTTTTGAGCACTGTGATCTACAAATATTGTAAGCAGCTAAAATCTAAGCGCTATCCCGTGGTTGAACTTATAGGAGGGGGATGTGCGCTGCTTTGCTCATGGAAATTTATAGATCCCGGGTACTTTACGCTTACCACAGTGTTAAGTGCACTTTTATGCTTTTATATGTGCGCAGTGCTGACGGTGATAGCCTTTATAGACTGGGAGACACAAATAATCCATGACGCCTCCAATCTGGCGCTCCTTTTAGGTGGGATCTTGGCAGCATTTGTTTTTGAGGATATTACTGTGATAGAGCGGCTTATAGGCCTTGTCTGCATAAGCCTTCCAATGTTTGTACTTACCCGCATAAAAAAGGAAACCTTTGGCGGGGGAGATGTCAAGCTTTTTGCCGCGCTTGGGGTATTTTTTGGCTGGCAGCAGACAATATTGTTGTTCGTCATCTCAGTTATAATCGCTGGAGTATATGCAGCTATGTGCATTTCAAAAAAGATAAAGGACATTAAGGATACCTTTTCATTTGGCCCGTTTGTCTGCATATCAGCCCTGATTGTGATGATGCTTGGAGAGTATATTTTGGCCTGATAGCACTTTTTTGGGGGATTTATATTGACAACGCTTGATTTGATTGATA
>CAZYLH010000007.1:0-36083 GCA_964648695.1 uncultured Lachnospiraceae bacterium
ACAGCATCATCGTAAATTTCTATATGGGGATTGCAATAGAGCGCTATCCAAACAGGGCAAAATCCACGCTTGTTTTTACAGTGATACTTAACCTGTTTATTCTGGGCTTTTTTAAGTACTATGACTTTTTAATAGAAAATATCAACAGCCTGTTTAATATAGAGATTCCGATAACAGAGCTTGCGCTGCCGGTTGGCATCTCATTTTACACTTTCCAGTCTCTGTCCTATATTCTGGATCTTTACCGGAAGAAAATATCATGCCAGAAAAACTTTTTTTCATATGCGTGCTACATCTCTATGTTTCCACAGCTTGTGGCGGGGCCGATTGTGCGCTACAGCGACGTGGAGGAGCAGCTTAAAAAGAGGGAGATAAACCTGGCGCATTTTGGGGAAGGGTGCGAGCGATTTTTGTTTGGTCTTGCAAAAAAGGTTCTTCTTGCGGACAATATCGGAAGCCTCTTTGACACAATATCCGCCATGGGTGGAGAGGTCTCCGTCTTAACCGCATGGCTGGGAGTGCTTTCCTACACGCTTCAGATTTATTTTGACTTTTCAGGTTATTCTGATATGGCGATAGGCCTTGGGAAAATGCTTGGCTTTTCGTTTCGGGAAAATTTCAATTATCCCTATATTTCAACCAGCGTAACTGAGTTTTGGCGCAGGTGGCATATCTCGCTTGGCACCTGGTTTAGGGAGTATGTCTACATCCCCTTAGGAGGAAACAGAGTCTCAGTCCTTAAGCATGTGCGAAACATTTTGATCGTCTGGTTTCTCACCGGACTATGGCACGGCGCGAGCTGGAACTTTATCGTCTGGGGATTGTATTACGGGCTGCTGCTCTTGTGGGAAAAATATGTGTTTAAGCCGAAAAAATTCCCGAAAGCCCTAAGCCGCATCTTTACCATGCTTGCGGTGATCTTTGGCTGGGTGATCTTTGCGGCAGATAGTCTTTCTGGAGCGGTGGTTAATATCAGCAGAATGCTTGGTATTGGCGCGCTAGGACTGGTTGATAGCACAGGCCTGTATTACCTGTCTACCAACTGGGTTTTACTCCTTATTGGCATTATTTTTACAGTGCCTATTGGAAAGAGAATCCATGCGATACTGTGGAAGAGGAGCAGAGTGATGATAGCCATATCCTGCGCAGTGCTCTTTCTTCTCTGTGTGGCTTACATGGTGACGCAAAATTACAATTCATTCTTATATTTCCGTTTTTAGAATTACGAGGATAAAAATGATCAGATTAAAACGGCGAGTTTTTTATAAACGCTTCGGGATGGCAGCTGCCGCTTTGGTAGGTGGCGTATCGATTGTAAATCTCATCCTCCCGGATAAGACCTATTCTGCCACGGAAAAGAGAAATCTGCAAACGCTACCGGGGCTTAGCCTACAGCAGCTTGCGGACGGCAGTTTTATGGAAGAGTTTGATGACTACGAGACGGACCAGTTTGCGGGACGTAATGTGTGGATGAGCATAAAGACCACGGTCGAAAGGCTACTTGGGAAAAACGAGTCCCAGGGCGTTTTCTTATGTGATGACGGCTATCTAATGGAGGCGTTTTCAGAGCCGGATGAGGAGCTTATGCAAAAAACCATTCAGGCTGTCAATGATTTTAAGGAGCGCTACGCAGAGCTTGATATGTATTTTTTCCTGGTTCCAAACGATGTGTCAGTGCTCTCAGAGCTCCTTCCTGCATTTGCGCCAACTGAGGATCAGAACCCCTACATTGACAGCTTTTTTGAGGGCTTAGACGATGAGATCACAGTACTTGATGTGAGGGAGCTTTTTGAAGAGAAAAAAGAGGAGCTTCAGCTGTATTATAAAACGGATCATCACTGGACCACGGATGCGGCATATGAGGCGTACCTTTACGCGGCGGATGTGATGGAGCTTATCGTAGAAGAATATCAGTCCGGGATAGTTACCACAAGCTTTAACGGCGCGCTCACATCAAAAAGCGGATTTTTAGCCACAAGTCTTGACAGTATCAGCGTATATCTGCCGGTTAATACTACAAACTACGTTGTGACATATGTGGAGGAGCAAACAAGAACAGCGACCTTTTACGAGACGGACTGTCTTAGCGGGGACGATCCATACCAGATCTTTTTTGGAGGAAATTACCCTCAGATAATCATCGACACGGACGCAGATTCTGACAGGACGCTTTTGGTGCTAAAGGATTCTTTTGCCAATTGCTTTATTCCGTTTCTGGCTTCAAGCTATAAGCAGATAGTGGTTGTGGATCCGAGATATTACTACGATGATCTTGACCTTTTGATGCAGCAGTATCAGTTTACGGACGTATTATTTTTGTATAATGCAAGCACCCTTTCGGAGGACAATAATCTGTATGCGGTGCTTAATAATTGACGGCTTTGGAAAGGCTAAGACAAACGCGAGGATAGGAGGGCGGTTACTTTACACCCTTAAGAAAAGTGGGTTTTGTAACCTGATTTGTTTATGAAAGACAGGCGATGGATGCAGAGAGGAGTATTTATCATAATAGGCCTTTTGGGCGTTATGGTTGCGGTCTGCATTTTTCTGACGGTAAATATTACATTAAAAGCACAGCGCTTTACCGCCGATTTAAATACCACCCTTCAGACAAGCGAGGCCGCTGATGGTGAGACCACAGATGAGACCGAGGAGGACGCATCCACATCGGAGGAGGGCTCATCAGCGATAGTTGTTGAGGTTTACACTTCGCAGGGGACACAGGGAGAAGCGGTGGAGGAAGAATATGCCGGGGAGCAGTCGGAGGATGTTACATGGCAGACTGTCGAGCAGACCGAGACTGTAACTGAGCAGACAAGCACACAGATCACCCGATATATTTTTGTGGGGGATTCCCGTTATGTGGGGATGTCCCGGTATGCGCAGGATGAGGATTACTTTATAGCGAGAGTGGGGGCGGGTTATGAATATCTGGTATCACAGTTGGATGCGATACGGGCCGCCGTTATACCGGGTTCTGTGCTTATCATTGGCCTTGGGGTAAATGATTACAAGGCTGAAAAATACGATCTCTATATTCAGACGATAAACGAGCTGGCACAGACGCTTGACGCAAAAGTCTACTACACGCTTGTCAATCCGGTGGACGAGGCGCTTGAAGCGCAGAATGGGTATGACTTAAAAAACACCTATATTGAAGCCTTTAACGCAGCGCTACAGGCGGGGCTTGATTCATCTATCACTATTATTGACACCAACAGCTTTTTAAAGAGCGATGGATATGTCACCACGGATGGACTGCATTATGACAATGCAACCTACCAGAAAATTTATCAGTATATTAAGGCACAGATTTCGTGAAAAGCTTACGTGGATTTACTGCCCTTGGCTTGTAATTTTTCCCTGAAAGTCTTTACAAATGATAAAAATTATCGTATACTTGGGAAATCTTACATATATCAGACCATAGGGGAGTAGTTGGCGCCCGCGGGGCGTTGTAAGTCAACATACTGATGCATTTGCATCTGGCTTGCATGAAATAACGAGACTGAAGGTACAGCAGCTAATAGGCGCATTTGTTGTACCATCAGTCTCTTTTTTATGCCCTATGGTTTATCTGGGAGGTAGTGATGGGAACAGTTATAGAGCTTTTTTTGATCGGCGTAGGGCTATCCATGGACGCATTTGCGGTGGCAGTATGCAAAGGGCTTAATATGAGGAAGATCAACTACAGGCATACATGTATCATAGCGCTCTTTTTTGGAGGATTCCAGGCGCTTATGCCATTTATCGGATGGCTTTTGGGAAGAAGCTTTGCGCAGTATGTTGAGCTATATGCGCCGTGGATTGCCTTTATACTATTGTTATACATTGGCATAAAAATGCTTGGCGATGCCAGAAAAGAGGATTGCGAAGAGTGCTGTGAGGAGGAAAAGCTTGATATACGGGAGCTTTTTATGATGGCGCTTGCGACAAGTATAGATGCCTTGGCGGTGGGGATTACCCTTGCCTTTCTTGGAACGAATATTTTAGAGGCGTCAGGCATAATCGGTACGACCACCTTTTGCATTTCAATCATCGGGGTGATGATTGGCAATCGCTTTGGAATGAAATATAAGTCAAAGGCCACCATCGTGGGGGGAGTTATATTGATACTTATCGGTGTTAAAATTTTGCTGGAGCATTTCGGGATATTTTGATATGACATGAGTCAAAATACCTCATAGTTATAACAAAAAATAGACACATAACCTCGGGCTATAATAGAAATTCCTAAATTGTATGCGTTTTTATACATAAACCTTAGCTTTGCACTTGAAAAAAAAACCTGTTTTGATTAAACTAGAAAAAATATCCTTAAAGGGGGTAGTATACCCTTTTATCTTGGGATGAGAACGAAGAGACATAAGGGGGAGCGAGTGGTGAATTTTAATGTGACGCTGATTCCGGGCGATGGCATAGGCCCTGAGATTGTGGCGGAGGCTACAAAGGTTCTTGACAGAGTCGGAAAAAAATATGATGTGACATTTACATATACAAAGATTTTGATGGGGGGATGCTCTATAGACGCACACGGCGTACCCCTAACAGATGAGGCTCTTGCCATTGCAAAGGAGAGCGACAGCGTGCTGCTTGGCGCTGTGGGAGGAGATGTTGGAGCGTCTAGCTGGTATAACTTGCCTCCTCATCTACGGCCAGAAGCAGGGCTCTTAAAAATTCGCAAGGAGCTTGGACTTTTTGCAAATATCCGTCCCGCATATCTGTATGACGAGCTAAAGGCAGCCTGTCCTCTAAGCCCGGAAGTTATAGGGGATGGCTTTGACATGGTGATTATGCGAGAGCTCACGGGCGGCATCTACTTTGGAGAGCGCCACACTGAAAAAGTGGACGGAGTGTTAAAGGCAACAGATATCTGCACCTATGATGAGAATGAGATCCGCCGGATTGCCATAAAGGGGTTTGAAATAGCTAGAAAGAGAAGGGGGCATGTCACCAGCGTAGATAAGGCAAATGTTCTTGACACCTCAAGGCTTTGGAGAAAGGTGGTTGAGGAGGTCGCAAAGGACTATCCGGACGTAACCCTAACTCACATGCTGGTTGACAACTGCGCTATGCAGCTGGTAAAGGATCCCAAGCAGTTTGATGTGATCCTCACCGAGAACATGTTTGGCGATATCCTCTCCGATGAGGCCAGCATGGTGACGGGCTCCATCGGTATGCTCTCCTCCGCAAGCCTTTCTGAGGGAAAGCTTGGACTGTATGAGCCAAGCCACGGCTCTGCGCCGGATATTGCGGGGAAAAACATTGCAAACCCCATCGCCACAATTCTCTCCGCGGCCATGATGCTGCGCTACAGCTTTGACCTTGATGAGGCGGCGGATGTGGTAGAGGCAGCTGTAAAGAGAGCTCTTAAGGAGGGGTATCGCACTGTGGATATCATGTCCGAGGGCTGCAAACAGGTGTCCACCACGCAGATGGGAGATATCATCGCGGGATTTTGTGAATGCCAGGGTCAAAAGGTCTGAGCCCACATGACCTCGATATCATTAAAAGTCCCTTGTGCATTGATGAAAAAAACAGGAGGAAGAAGAGATGAGAAGTGACGCATCCCGTGTGGGGCTGCAGCAGGCGCCGCATAGATCTTTGTTTAACGCGCTTGGACATACAGAGGAGGATATGAAAAGGCCCCTCATTGGCATTGTAAGCTCATATAACGAGATTGTGCCGGGGCATATGAATCTGGATAAAATCGTGGAGGCGGTAAAGCTTGGCGTTGCCATGGCGGGCGGAACACCTGTGGTATTTCCGGCGATCGCCGTGTGCGACGGCATTGCCATGGGGCACACCGGCATGAAGTATTCCCTTGTGACAAGGGATCTTATCTGTGACTCGACAGAGTGCATGGTTATGGCGCATCAGTTTGACGCTTTGGTGATGGTTCCAAACTGCGACAAAAATGTTCCGGGGCTTTTGATGGCTGCGGCAAGACTCAACATTCCGACTGTGTTTGTAAGCGGCGGCCCAATGCTTGCAGGCCGTGTTAAAGGCTGTAAGACAAGTCTCTCTTCCATGTTTGAGGCGGTTGGAGCCTACAGCGCAGGAAAGATTACCCAGGAGGAGCTTGCGGAATATGAAGCAAAGACCTGCCCCACATGCGGGTCGTGTTCCGGTATGTATACCGCAAACAGTATGAACTGCCTTACAGAGGCTATCGGCATGGGGCTTAAGGGAAACGGCACCATCCCAGCGGTTTATTCGGAACGCATTAAGCTTGCAAAGCATGCCGGAATGAAGGTGATGGAGCTGTTAGAAAAAAACATCCGTCCCAGAGATATACTGACAGAGGCGGCTTTTATGAACGCGCTGACAGTGGATATGGCGCTTGGCTGTTCCACCAACACAATGCTCCATCTTCCCGCTATCGCTCATGAGGCAGGGTTTGAGCTAAACCTTAATATGGCAAATGAGATTTCTGCAAAAACGCCTAACCTCTGCCACCTGGCTCCTGCCGGCAGGACATATATGGAGGATTTAAACGAGGCAGGCGGCGTGTACGCTGTGATGAACGAGCTTTCAAAGCTGGGTCTTTTAAATCTGGATTTAATTACCGCGACAGGAAAGACGGTGGGAGAGAATATCAAAAACTGTGTAAATAAGGATCCAGAGACCATTCGCCCGGTTGAAAACCCATACAGCAAGGACGGGGGAATCGCCGTGCTTAAAGGAAATCTGGCACCGGATTCTTGCGTGGTAAAGCGCTCCGCAGTGGTGCCTGAGATGATGGTTCACGAAGGCCCCGCTCGAGTATTTGACTGCGAGGAGGATGCTATAGGGGCGATCCTTGGAGGAAAGATCCATGAGGGTGATGTAGTGGTTATAAGATATGAGGGCCCTAAGGGCGGCCCCGGTATGAGGGAGATGCTAAATCCCACATCCGCCATCGCCGGTATGGGACTTGGCGCAAGCGTGGCGCTTATCACTGACGGGCGTTTTAGCGGCGCATCAAGGGGCGCTTCCATTGGACATGTAAGCCCCGAGGCAGCCGTGGGAGGCCCCATCGCCCTGGTTGAAGAGGGTGACATCATTAAGATAAACATCCCAGAAAACAGTCTGAATGTCGATGTGCCGGATGAAGTCTTGGAGCAGAGGAAAAAGAAGTGGCGGCCAAGACAGCCAAAGGTCACAACCGGATATCTGGCAAGGTATGAAAAAATGGTTACATCGGCAAACAGGGGCGCTGTTTTAGAGATGAAATAGTACAGAAAGGAAATAAAACTATGCAGTTGACAGGTGCGCAAATCGTAATCGAATGCTTAAAAGAGCAGGGCGTGGATACAGTATTTGGATATCCGGGCGGTACGATTTTAAATGTATATGATGAGCTTTACAAACATTCCGGGGAGATCACCCATATTTTAACATCCCATGAGCAGGGCGCTGCCCATGCGGCGGACGGATATGCCAGGGCTACGGGCAAAGTAGGCGTGTGTATGGCGACCTCGGGCCCCGGAGCTACAAATTTGGTGACAGGAATCGCAACGGCAAATATGGATTCCATCCCGATCGTTGCCATAACCGCAAACGTGGGGGTAAGCCTTCTTGGAAAGGATTCCTTCCAGGAGGTTGATATCACCGGTGTGACCATGCCAATCACCAAGCACAATTTTATCGTTAAGGATGTAAATATCTTAGCGGATACGATTAGAAAGGCATTTAGCATCGCAAAGGCCGGACGCCCAGGCCCAGTTCTGGTGGATATCACCAAGGATGTCACTGCAAATACATGCGAGTATACTCCTAAAAAGGCGCAGGAGAGCGCTAAAAACACTGATACCATCTCAAAGAAGGATATAGACACAGCAATAGAGGCGATTAATACGGCAAAGAAGCCATTTATTTTAGTTGGCGGCGGAGTGATTGCATCAAACGCGTCAAAAGCTCTTGAAAAATTTGTAGATCTGGTTGATGCGCCTGTGTGCGATACATTAATGGGTAAGGGTGCATTTAACGGGGAGGATCCCCGTTACTTTGGTATGATCGGTATGCACGGGACAAAGGCGGCAAACCTGGGGGTTTCAGCCTGTGATCTTCTCATCATTTTGGGATCACGCCTCAGTGACAGAGTTCTTGGAAATGCCACTACATTTGCCTCAAACGCAAAGATCCTTCACATAGATATAGATCCGGCGGAGATAAACAAGAACAAGCATGCGGATTACTCTGTGATAGGGGATCTGGATGTTATTTTGCAGACGCTTAATTCTAATCTGGCGGGGCTGGATCACCATGAGTGGCTGTGTGAGGTTAAGGCCTTAAAGGAAAAATATCCCCTCCGCTATAACAAGGAGATATTAAGCGGCCCTTATGTGGTAGAAAAGCTTAACGAGATTACCGGCGGCGATGCCATAATTGTCACAGAGGTAGGACAGCACCAGATGTGGGCTGCGCAGTATTATAAATATAAGACTCCCAGAAGCTTACTTAGCTCCGGCGGATGCGGCACCATGGGATACGGCCTTGGCGCATCCCTCGGTGCCAAGATGGCGTGCAAGGACAGGCTGGTGTTTAACATTGCCGGTGACGGATGCTTTAGGATGAATATGAATGAGCTCGCCACCGCAACCAGATATAACATCCCCATTATAGAGATCATCGTAAACAACCATGTGCTTGGAATGGTGCGCCAGTGGCAGACCCTGTTCTACGAAAAGAGATATTCAAACACTGTGATAGACGACTGTGTTGATTTTTGCAAGCTGGCTGAGGCGATGGGCGCTAAGGCATTTAAGGTGACAAAGAAAGAGGAGTTTGAGCCTGCCGTGAGGGAAGCTATACGCCTTAACATTCCCTGTGTGATAGAGTGCGTGATAGATCAGGATGATAAGGTGTTCCCCATGGTTGCGCCCGGTACGCCTATCGCGGATTGCTTTGACGATGAGGATATTGCGGCAAAACAGTAAATGATAAAAAAGGAAGTGAGGGCTTTAAAATGGGAAGAGTGTATAATTTTTCCGCGGGTCCGGCAGTGTTGCCGGAGGAGGTCTTAAAAGAAGCTGCCGCCGATATGTTAGATTACAAGGGCTGCGGCATGTCTGTGATGGAAATGAGCCATCGCTCAAAGATTTTCCAGGAGATCATCGATACGGCGCAGGCAGATCTTAAGAAGCTAATGAATATACCGGACAATTATAAGGTTCTGTTTTTGCAGGGGGGCGCGTCACTGCAGTTTGCAATGATCCCCATGAACCTTATGAAGAGAGGGAAAGCGGATTATATTGTGACCGGTCAGTGGGCAAAGAAGGCTTTTGCGGAAGGAAAGAAGTACGGAGACTGTGTTGCGGTTGCCTCAAGCGCGGATAAGAATTTTTCCTATATACCGGACTGCTCCGACCTGCCAATCCGTGAGGATGCGGACTATGTGTATATCTGCGAGAACAACACCATCTACGGAACCAAATTTAACACCCTTCCAAACACCAAGGGAAAAATCCTGGTAAGCGATGTGTCCTCCTGCTTCTTATCAGAGCCCATAGATGTCACAAAATACGGCATGGTATACGGCGGCGTTCAAAAAAATGTGGGCCCTGCCGGTCTGGTGATCGCCATCATAAGGGAGGATTTGATCCCGGATGAGCTTCCTGGGAGCGTTCCCACCATGATGCAGTACAAGGTGCATGTGGAAAACGGCTCAATGTATAACACTCCAAACTGCTGGGCAATCTATGTCTGCGGACTGGTGTTTAAGTGGCTGTTAAAAAACGGTGGCCTTGAGGAGATGAAAAAGAAAAACGAGGAGAAGGCAAAGGTTCTCTATGCCTTTCTTGATAAGAGTAAGCTCTTTAAGGGAACTGTTGAGCCGCAAAGCCGCTCCCTTATGAACGTTCCATTTGTGACGGGCAGCGATGAGCTTGACGCAAAGTTTGTAAAAGAGGCAAAGGCGGTGGGCTTTGAGAACCTAAAGGGTCACAGGAGCGTTGGCGGCATGAGAGCCTCAATCTACAACGCGATGCCGATAGAGGGAGTATTAGCGCTTGTTGATTTTATGAAGAAGTTTGAGGAGGAGAATGGCTGATGGTAACGATAAATTGCCTAAACCCAATCGCAAAGGTGGGCCTTAACAACCTGCCGGAGGGCTATGAGCTTACAGAGAATTTCTCCGAGGCGCAGGCCGTTCTGGTTCGCAGTGCTAAAATGCATGATTTAGAGCTTTCAGATTCCCTTCTCGCGGTCGCAAGGGCTGGTGCTGGAGTAAATAATATCCCGCTTGATAAATGCGCTGATAAGGGCGTGGTGGTCTTTAACACTCCCGGAGCTAACGCAAACGGAGTTAAGGAGCTGGTGATAGCAGGAATGCTCCTTGCCGCAAGAGACATTGTCGGGGGAATAGAGTGGGTAAAGGCAAATAGTGATGATGCTGATATTGCTAAGACCGCGGAAAAAGAGAAGAAAAATTTTGCCGGTTGTGAGATAAAGGGTAAAAAGCTAGGCGTTATAGGTCTTGGAGCTATTGGCGTGTTGGTTGCAAACGCCGCGGTGCATCTTGGCATGGAGGTATACGGATGTGATCCGTTCCTCTCCGTCGGAAACGCCCTTAAGATGTCAAGGGATATAAAGGTTGTAAAGTCAAACGAGGAAATCTTTAAGACCTGTGATTACATCACACTCCATGTGCCGCTTATGGATGCCACAAAGGGGCTGGTTAATGCTGAGGCAATCTCCATGATGAAGCCTGAGGCAGTGGTATTAAACTTTTCAAGGGATGTGCTGGTGGATGAGAAAGCCATGGTTAAGGCTCTTGATGAGGGATGTGTGCGAGGTTACGTCACAGATTTTCCTAACCCCATAACAGCGGGGCATAAGAATGTGATCGTAATTCCACATCTTGGCGCGTCCACGGAAGAATCCGAGGATAACTGCGCAGTGATGGCGGTGGATGAGCTTGTGGACTTTATAGAAAACGGAAATATCACAAATTCTGTAAACTACCCGGCTGTGAATATGGGAAGGGCTGCCATGCCAGCTCGTGTCTGCGTGGCGCACAGAAATGTTCCAAACGTCATCAGCGGTTTTACAAGCCTTGCGGGTGAAAACGGCGTAAATATCGAAAACATGGTATCAAACAGCAGAGGAGAGTACTCCTACGCGATATTTGATCTATCCTCAAAGGTGAGTGATGGCTTTGTGGAAAAGGCTTCAAGCCTTGAGGGCGTTTTAAAGGTCAGAGTTATTGAGAAGTAAAAAAAACGCTGCCGCACCGATTGTCCGGTGCGGCAGCACTTTTTTTTATCAAATTTTTAAACAAGAGCAAGATGTAAGTCCCAGAGGAGCGTCTCTTACATCTGCACCTCTACATTTATCACATTCCCGTCAAATCCAAGGGGGATAAGCGTGCCATTAACCTCTGCGCCGTTTACAGTAAGCTTCTTTACGCCGTACTGGCTTCCCGTGGGGTTGCTTACATGAATGATATAGGTCTTATCGCGGAATTTCCTTGTGATGGTGAAATCCTTCATTGTATCAGGAATACAGGGATCTACGATAAGGCCGTCATAGTCCGGGCGCACGCCAAGGATATGCTGTGAGGAGTTTACAAAAGTCCATGCAGCGGTTCCCGTAAGCCAGCTGTTCTTTGCCTCGCCGTGGTTTTTAGCATCAGCGCCCGCAACCATCTGGCTGTAGACATAGGGCTCCGTTCTGTGGATCTCCGAGATGTCCTCAATATATGCGGGGCAGATCTTTTTGTACAGGGAGAAGGCTCTGTTGCCGTGTCCCAGCACAGTCTCTGCGATGGAAACCCAGGGGTTATTGTGGCAGAAGATGCCGGCGTTTTCCTTATATCCCGGCGGATAGGAGGAAACCTCACCCAGCTCTACGTGGTAATCCTTGTAGGCGGGCTGTAAAATCATTACGCCGTACTGTGTCTCCAAATACTTTTCCACAGAATCCATGGATTTTTGGGCAAGTCCCTCGGCTACTCCCACGCCTGCAAGTACGCAAAAGCCCTGGGATTCGATATAGATCTTGCCATCCTCGCACTCATTAGAGCCAACCTTGTTGCCAAAGTGGTCATAAGCGCGGACAAACCACTCGCCATCCCATCCGGCAGTTATGATGGTCTGATACATGGAATCAAGTGCATCCTGCACTTCTTTTGCCTCATCTACAAGTCCCTTCTTTTCACACAGAATCTTGTAATCTGCGCCGTATTTCATAAACATTGCCGCGATAAATACGGACTCCGCATTTGGGCCTTCGCTCGGGCCAAAGGTCTGGAAGGATTCTCCTGGCTCTTCGGAGAAGCAGTTTAGGTTAAGGCAGTCGTTCCAGTCCGCTCTGCCTATTAGCGGTAGGCCGTGGGGGCCTAGGTGTGTCTTTGTATAGTTAAAGGAGCGGCGCAGATGTTCCATAAGGGGTTTTGCAACGTCCCAGTTGTTGTCAAACGGCACCTGCTCATCAAGTATGCCAAAATCACCCGTCTCCTTTATGTAGGCTGCGGTACCGGCGATAAGCCACAGCGGATCATCGTTAAAGCCGGAGCCGATGTCGGAGTTTCCTTTTTTGGTAAGAGGCTGATACTGATGATATGCGCTTCCGTCCTCAAACTGTGTGGAGGCGATGTCGATTATTCTCTGACGCGCTCTGTCGGGAATCAGGTGTACAAAACCGAAGAGATCCTGGCAGGAATCCCTAAAGCCCATGCCGCGGCCTATTCCGGACTCGTAGTAGGAGGCGGAGCGGGACATGTTAAAGGTTACCATGCACTGGTACTGGTGCCAGATATTTACCATGCGGTCAAGCTTTTCCTCAGATGAGCTTAGGGTGTATGTGGAGAGAAGATTGGTCCAGTAAGCCTTTAAGGTATCAAGAGAGGCGTTTACCTTTTCTTCCGTGTCAAACTCAGAAAGGAGAGCCTCGGCTGGCTTTTTATTTATAACACCCTTTGCCTCCCATTTTTCATCCTTTGGATTTTCAATGTAAGCAAGCACAAAGATCACATTTTTTGACTCCCCGGGTGCGAGGCTCATATTTATCTGGTGTGAGCCTATGGGTGCCCAGCCGCTTGCCATGGAATTTTTAGAAGATCCGCTAAATACAACCTCAGGGTCTGCATATCCCCTGTAAGCGCCAAGGAAAGAATCTCTATCAGTGTCAAAGCCGTCTACAGGGACGTTTGCGCTGTATACGGCGTAGTGGTTTCGGCGTTCTCTGTACTCTGTCTTGTGATAGATTGCAGAGCCCTTTACCTCAACCTCGCCGATGGAGAAGTTTCTCTGGAAGTTTGTCATATCGTCCATTGCATTCCAAAGGCAGAACTCCACATATGAGAACAGAGAAATCTCCTTATTTGTGTCAGAGGTATTCTTTAAGGTAAGAGAAGTCACCTCGCAGTTTTTGCCGATGGGCACAAATGTTGTGACGCTGGCACTGATGCCGTTCTTTTCTGACTCAAAGATGGTATATCCAAGGCCGTGGCGGCACTTGTAGGAGTCAAGCTCTGTCTTTACAGGCTGCCAGGCAGGGTTCCACACCGTTTCGCCATCCTTTATGTAGTAGTAATGTCCGCCGTTGTCCGCCGGAACATTGTTGTAGCGATAGCGTGTGAGGCGCAAAAGCTTTGCGTCCTTATAAAAAGCATAACCGCCGCCGGTGTTGGAAATCAGGCGAAAGAAGCTCTCACAGCCTAGATAGTTTATCCAGGGCAGCGGAGTCTTGGGTGAGGTGATGACGTACTCTTTTGCGGCGTCATCAAAGTGACCAAATTTCATATGCGTTCTCCTTTTATCATTTTTAGTTGTCAGACCACTTGGGATTAAATTTATAACCCTTTGTCGCTGGCATCATCATAGCAAAAAACATATGGAAATACAACCTTCTTTTTAAAGGAGAAAAAGCCTTATTGATAAGTGATAACAATTATCAATAAGACCCATTTACCCCTTTTTGACTTGAAAAACAATGGGCTTCGTGCTACACTATGACCTGCACAAAACCTTCTAAGTATAGTAAAGGTCCAAGGAGTGATGAAAAATGACACAGGAATTGTTAAAAATAGATACGCTGGCGGTTAGTGTAGGAGAAAAGCAGATTTTAAACGGTATTAACCTGCGGATGAATACAGGTGAGACGCACGTCTTGATGGGGCCAAATGGCGCGGGAAAATCTACGCTTGGCTATGCCCTGATGGGAAACCCCAGGTATGAGGTTACAAAAGGCTCAGTTCTGTTTAAGGGAGAGGATCTTTTAGAAAAGTCGGCCGCTGAGAGAGCTAATGGGGGGATGTTTTTATCATTTCAGAATCCCGTAGAGGTGCCCGGCGTGTCCTTAGGAAGCTTTATCAGAAGTGCCATGGAGCAGCGGGGAGAGAAGATCTCTTTGTGGAATTTTAGAAAAGCGGTTAGAACTCAGATGGAGCTTTTGCAGATGGATGAGGCATACATCGACAGGGATTTAAATGTGGGGTTTTCCGGAGGCGAAAAGAAAAAGGCGGAGATTTTACAGCTCTTAATGCTAAAACCGGCGCTTGCAATCTTAGATGAGACGGATTCGGGACTTGATGTTGACGCGGTAAGAACCGTGTCGCTTGGGGTGGAGGAGTATCAGAAAAACCAAAACGGGGCTCTTTTGATCATCACCCACAGCACGAGGATCTTAGAGGCGCTGCATGTGGATTACACCCATGTGATGGTTGGCGGAAAAATTGTCGCAACGGGAGATGGCTCCATGATAGAGCAGATAAATGCCAGAGGCTTTGAGCAATTTGTAGATCTGGCGTAGCAGAAGCGTAACTGGAAGCAGGTTTGTTATGGAAGAAAAGACCTATGTAGATGATATAAACAGAAGTATTTATGATATAAAGGATGAGTCAAAGGATGCGTATCGGATTAGAGAAGGGCTTACCGAGGAGATTGTAGAAGAGATTTCTTCAGAAAAGCATGATCCGGAGTGGATGAGAAAGTTTCGACTACAAGCCTTAAAAACATATAATGAGCTTCATATACCGGACTGGGGACCTGATATATCCGGACTTAATATGGAAAACATCGTCACCTATGTGCGCCCAAACACGAAGATGAGCGCAAAATGGTCGGATGTGCCGGAGGATATAAAAAACACCTTTGAGCGCCTTGGGATTCCACAGGCGGAAAGAGAATCCCTAGCCGGAGTGGGAGCTCAGTACGACTCAGAGCTCGTGTATCACAATGTGAGAAAGGAAGTAGAAGACCTGGGCGTGGTCTATACCGATATGGAAAGCGCCCTTAAAGGGGACTATGCTGACATGGTGCAGGAGCATTTCATGAAGCTTGTCACTCCGACAGATCACAAGTTTGCCGCGCTTCACGGTGCGGTATGGTCCGGCGGCTCCTTTGTGTATGTTCCAAAGGGCGTGGATGTGACCATTCCTTTACAGTCCTATTTTCGTCTTAACGCGCCGGGGGCCGGACAGTTTGAACACACGCTGATCATTGTGGATGAGGGGGCAAGCCTTCACTTTATAGAGGGGTGCTCCGCGCCAAAGTACAATGTGGCAAACCTGCACGCAGGCTGTGTGGAGCTGTTTGTGAGAAAGAATGCGCGTCTTCGCTATTCGACCATTGAAAACTGGTCAAAAAATATGTATAACCTTAACACCAAGAGAGCCACGGTAGAGGAGGGCGGCGTGGTGGAGTGGGTGTCCGGCTCTTTCGGATCCCACGTCTCCTACCTCTATCCCATGAGTATCTTAAACGGCAAAGGGGCAAGGTGTGAGTTTACAGGCGTAACCTTTGCCGGGGCGGGTCAGAACCTTGACACGGGCATGAAGGTGGTTCACAATGCGTCGGATACGCTTTCCGTAGTGAACACGCGCTCAATCTCAAAAAGCGGCGGTATTAGCACCTTTAGGAGCGCCGTGGTGGTAACGAGGGGGGCAAAGGGCAGTAAGTCCTCCGTATCATGCCAGTCCCTTATGGTGGACAGCGAATCCCGCTCCGATACTATCCCGGCAATGGATATCAGAACTAATGATGCGGATATCGGACACGAGGCAACCATCGGCAGGATAAGCGATGACGCGGTGTTTTATCTCATGTCAAGAGGGCTTTCGGAAGAGGACGCCAGGGCGATGATTGTCAGCGGCTTTGCGGAGAATGTTTCAAAGGAGCTGCCCCTTGAATATGCGGTGGAGATGAATAATCTTATCCGCTTGGAGATGAAGGGAAGCATCGGATAAGAAAGAGGAAACTATGAACGAAATGGATATGGTCATCAATCGCCTTCCGGCAAGAACCTGGAACCATCTTCATATGAATGAGAGCTGCCTTGAGGCTGTGAGCATAGACGGAGAGGCTGCGCTTAAGGTATCCGGCCCGCAGGCAGGCGCCGATGAGAACATATATGATGAGTTTGACTTGATTGCAAGCGGTTCGGGAAAAGACCTGGATCTGCTGGCAAAAAGTGCTGGGGTAAAGATAGCGAGCTTTGCCTCTGGTAAGGACTTAAAAGAGCCGCTTCGCTTAAGCTTTTCTTATGAAGATGGAAGCGCAGTGATGAACCGCGTGGGCCTTACAGTACATGAGGGCGAAAGCCTGGATGTTTTCATGGATTACCGCTCAGAAAAGGGCGCAGAAGGCTTTGGGGCAGTCCAGACAAAGATCCATATACACCCGGGCGGGCGGCTTAGGCTTATTCAGCTGCAGCGCATGGGAGCGGATTATACCTTTGTAAATGACATTGGGGCAGTCTGCGAGCAGGGCGGAAAGCTGGAGCTTATTCAGCTGGTGTTTTCCGGTCATGCTACCTACATGGGCTGTGAGGCGGCGCTAAAAGGGGATGAAAGTAGTTTTAAGGCGGATATCGCCTATGCGGTCTCTGGGGATGATATTTTAGATATAAACGATGTGGCACGACATTTTGGGAAAAACACAGAGTGTGAGATAAGCGCGGCGGGGTCTTTAAGCGACAGGGCAAAAAAGATCTTTAGAGGAACGATTGATTTTGTGAAGGGCGCTAAGGGTGCTGTGGGAAATGAGAAGGAGGAAGTCCTTTTGGTGGACGAGACGGTGGTAAACCAGACGATCCCTCTCATTCTCTGCGCAGAGGAGGACGTGGCAGGAAACCACGGAGCCACCATCGGCCGCCCGGATGAGGAGCTCTTATTTTACCTGGCCTCAAGGGGAATCCCAGAGGATGCGGCGTTTAGGATTTTAAAAAATGCCGGGCTTGAGGCGGCTTGCAATAAGATTTGGGATGAAGCGTTAAGGCATGAGGTGCTGGAGTATCTTAAAGGTAGTAAGTCTTACGATGATTAAAAGAAGGATGATGGGATAGATGGCAAATCTCGAAAGTAAAATACAAAAAATAAGAGAGGATTTTCCTTTAATCAAAAGAAACAAATATGTGTATTTTGATAACGCCGCGACCACTCAAAAGCCCATGCAAGTCCTAGAGGCAGAGCGGGAATACTACGAAAGGTATAACGCTAATCCCTTTCGCGGTGTGTATGACTTAAGCGAGACATCCACAGAACGCTATGAGGCGGCGCGAGCGCGCACGGCGGCTTTTATAAATGCCAGATATCCGGAGGAAGTGGTCTTTACTAGAAATGCCAGCGAGAGCTTAAACCTTATCGCCTACAGCTATGCTCTTAACACTTTAGGGCCGGGCGATGAGCTGGTGGTTAGTGTAACAGAACACCACAGCAACTTCCTGCCCTGGCGGATGGTCGCCAAGAAAACCGGGGCAACGCTTAAGCCGCTTAAATGCACAGCTGACGGAGAGATTAGTGTAGGGGAGCTTAACGAGGCGCTTAGTGAGCGCACAAGGCTACTTGCCCTTACTCAGGTATCAAACGTTATTGGAAGAGTTAATGACTTAAAGACAATCGCAAAGCAGGTACACGCCCTTGGGGGTGTGCTCGTTGCAGACGGGGCGCAAAGTGTTCCCCATATGCCGGTTAATGTGCAGGATTTGGATGTGGATTTTTTAGTCTTTTCCGGTCACAAGATGTTAGCGCCCATGGGTATCGGCGTGCTCTATGCTAAAAGAGAGCTGCTTGAGAAGATGCCGCCATTTATGACTGGCGGAGAGATGATAGAGACAGTTCACTGGGATAGGGTGAAATATGCTGGGGTTCCCCACAGGTTTGAGGCGGGGACGGTAAATGTCGGCGGGGCGGTGGCTCTGGCGGCGGCGATGGATTATATAGAAGAGATTGGCTTTTCGTTTATCCACGAGCAGGAGCAGCGTTTAACTGCGCTTGCGATGGAGGAGATGAAAAAAATCCCGGGAGTTAAGATTATAGGCTCAGATGACCCTAAGGAGCATATGGGAATTGTAACTTTCCTGCTTGACGGGGTTCATCCGCATGATGTTGCGTCCATACTTAGTACAGAGGGGATATGCGTCCGTGCGGGCCACCACTGCGCACAGCCCTTAATGGATCATCTTGGGATTCTTTCTACCACAAGGGCAAGCTTTTATTTTTATAACACGGAAGAAGAGGTGGCACGCTTTACTAAGACGCTTGGCACCATCAGGAGGCAGATGGGATATGGAGAATAAAACCTTTTACAATGAGATACTTACAGATCACAATCTTCATCCCATCCACAAGCATCAGCTTGATGAGCCTGACCTGGTATTAGAGGGAGTAAATCCCAGCTGCGGGGATGACATATGGCTCCAGATGAAAATCCGCGACGGCATTATCACGGAAGGGTCATTTGTCGGGGATGGATGCGCCATATCACAGGCCTCCGCTGATATTATGCTGGAGCTCGTGATCGGTAAGACCGTAAATGAGGCAAAGCGCCTTGCAGAGCTTTTTTTTAAGATGATAAAGGGCGAGGCGTCAGATGAAGAGATAGAGACCTTAGAGGAGGCAGGGGCGCTTAAGGACATCGCCCATATGCCGGCCAGGGTTAAATGCGCGGTCCTCGGGTGGCATACCATGGAGGAGATAATAAAGCAAAAAGGAGAGTAACAGGTAGATATAGGCTCTTGCCAAAGGAAAGCTTTTGGCAGGAGCCTTTTAGACAAAGGGGTGAAAAGTGAGTATGGAGCTGGTTAGATACAACAGACCAAAAAAATCAGTGCTGCTTGATGTTGACGGGGTGCTCTTACCATGCGCTGAGCTTGGAGTTAAGCGCTGGAATAAAGAGCACCCAAATGATCCCAAAATGCAGCTTGAGGAAATCACCAGATACGGCATCACCGGCACAAGGACGGATGATATTTTAGAATATTACAGGGACGAGAGCTTTTACCATGCCCAAAAGCCCTATCCGGGGGCGCAGGTGTTTGTTAGGAAGCTTTGCGAGCGCATGGAGGTGTACTTCCTTACGGCTATACCGGATATAGCCATGGTCTATAGGGGACGCCAGCTAAGAAAATTTTTCCCGGAGGTGCCAGCGGAAAATGTTTTTTACGGCTCTGTAAAGGAGCGCTTTATAGCGGATTTTAGTCTGGATGACTGCCCGGAGCATATTCTGGCGCAGTATGACAGCGGTGCGGTAAAGCACCCGGTTATCATGAGGCGTCCGTGGAATGAGCATCTTAGCGGCATCATGAGTGTGAATGGATATGATGATTTTCTCACATTTATCTCCCTGGTGGAGAGCATGAGCATTCATTCGGCTGAGACAAAGCCCCCATACCTGGTGGTGCTTGTGGGGCCAGCAGGCTCTAATAAGGGAGCTTTGTGCAAGGCGATGATGGAGCGGGGGTGTACGCGCCTGCCCTCCTATACCACATCGTCAGAAAAAGCGGACGAGGCGGAAGGCTATACGCATGTCTCACAGGAGGAATTCCTAAGGATGAAGGAGGATGGGATTTTTATAGAGACGACATCCTATGCCAGGAATTACTACGGCATTTCAAAGGAGGGGGCAGGCGCTATCCTTGCAGATGGCCGCCACGGAGTGACTGTGGTGGATGTGTGCGGAGCTGTTGTGTTAAAAAGAATCTTTGGGGGGAAATGTCTGACGGTATATGTAAACCGCGATCCGGAAGCTCTCCTAGAGGATCTCTTAGAGCGCCATACGGGGACGGAGCTTACAAGCAGGCTTCGCTGGCTGTCTGCGGAGCAGAAGAACAAAAACTTATGTGAGCTCACGGTGGATAACACCGATGTCGCCGCGGCGGCGGACGCCCTCACAGAATTTTTAAGAGCAGCCAGTAGATAAGACTAGCGGGCATTATAGCACAAATGATGGGGAGTTTTAATTAGGAGGATAAATAAAAATGGAAGAACGCAGAGAAAAGGCTGAGGTAAGCATTCGAAAAAAATTTCACAGACAGATCTTTTCGCCATTTGCGAGGGCATGCAGACAGTATGAGCTCTTAAGCCCGAATGATCATGTGGCGGTTTGTATATCTGGCGGCAAGGATTCTATGCTACTTGCCAAGCTTTTTCAGGAACTTAAGCGCCATAGAAAATTCCCATTTGAGCTTACGTTTCTGGTGATGGACCCGGGGTATGCGCCTGAAAACAGAGAGCTTATAGAGTATAATGCGAAGCTTCTTGGAATCCCCATTACCATTTTTGAGGCGGATATATTTGAGACGGTGTATGATATCGAAAAATCCCCGTGTTATCTCTGCGCCCGCATGAGAAGGGGGCATCTGTACAGCAAGGCAAAGGAGCTTGGGTGCAACAAGATTGCGCTGGGACACCACTATGACGATGTGATAGAGACCATCCTCATGGGTATGCTCTACGGGGCTCAGGTTCAGACGATGATGCCAAAGCTTCACAGCACAAATTTTGAAGGGATGGAGCTTATAAGACCGCTCTATCTTGTGAGGGAGGCGGATATAAAGGCGTGGAGGGATTATAATGAGCTTACATTCCTACAATGCGCCTGCCGTTTTACTGAAACCTGCGCTGTGGGCTCTGGAAATGAGAGCGCATCAAAGCGTCTTGAGACAAAGAAGCTTATAGCAAAGCTAAAGGAGACAAATCCCTTTGTCGAGAGCAACATATTTAAGAGCGTGGAAAACGTATGCTTAGACACGGTGATAGCCTATAAGCAAAAAGGTGTGCGCCACAGCTTCCTTGATACATACGATGAGAAATGATTTTTCGCACCACGAATCAATGGGCGGGAAGGGTTGAAATGCCCTCCCGCTTATGTTATACTTTTGGAGAAAAAAGACAGAGCAGAGTAGCTTTAAGAGGGGCGGATATGATCAATGAGGAGAAGCTGCGGCTGATGGTAAAGTCAGCTGTTTTGGAAAAAAACAGCCGCGAAGCGTTTAATATAAACGATTTTTATAAAAGGGATTATATATGCCTCCATGTGATCCTCATCTGGATCTGTATCTCGGTCGCATATGTGCTGCTCGCAGGATGCGCAGTGATCGTCTATATAGAGCAGTATCCGGAGAAGGCCCAGGAGTTAAGTCTTAGTGCGGTGATCTTTACTCTTCTCATGGCGTATCTAATTATCAGCCTGATATATATTATCGTTGCAATGTTCATATACGCCGCCCGCTACAACCGGGCGCAGACTGTTATAAGACGATATAACTCTGTTTTAAAGCTGCTTGAGCGCGAGTACGAAAAAGAGAACAGCATAGACCGGGTGGGCGATAAGAAGAATGTGAAAGAGTCCGGGCCCAAAAAACGAAAAATGTCGTCAGGCGGAATGGAGAAGTAAAGCATGATAGAGCTTTTAGTGATTAAGGAGCGGATAAAAAAGGCGTATTCAACGCACGGGAAGTTTGTTGACAGCGCCGCTAAGGGTTTGATGATGCTTATTTCCTGTATGGCCATAAACACTGCAATCGGATATATGTCACTTTTACAATCTCCGTTTATAGTTCTGCTTTTGGCGGTAATCGCCGCACTGCTGCCTGCATCAGCCCTGATACTACTCCTTTCCATAGTGATTATCGGAAATCTTTTTTATGTGACGATGGAGGCGGCGCTGGTGCTTGCGGTGCTTCTGGTGATATTCTTCCTTGTCTACTTTGCGTTTAAGCCAAAGAACAGCTACATCATGGCGGTTACAATTATGCTGGGGACGCTGCAGTTTTTTGGCCCCATACCGGTGATTGTGGGACTTATGTTTACACCGGCAGCCCTCTGCCCGATGACATTTGGCCTGATCGTAAGCCAATACATAGCCTATATATCAAACAATTATGTATTGCTTGGGTCAAACACATCGACCCTTTCTAATCTACAGAAAGTAACGCAGATTGTGACGGGCGTTTTTCTGGATGAGAGTCTGTGGATAATGTTGGTGATACTGGTTTTAGTGTCGCTTGTCATCTACGCAGTTCGCAGAATGCAGTTTCGCTCCTGCTGGCCGCTTGCGATAGGGATCGGAGCGGGTATGCTTTTTTTGCTTACGCTTCTTAGCGATATTATCTTTGAGACAGGTGAAAACTATATTGTTCTGGCCATAAATCTTGTTTTGGAGATTTTAGTCGGAACAGTGTTATGCTTTCTCTTTTTTATGGTGGATTACAGCCGGGAGGAAAACGTACAGTTTGAGGATGATGAGTACTACTATTATGTAAAGGCTGTTCCAAAGATCACCGTGACCGTACCGGAGATAAAGGTGACCAGAATAAGAGAGAAAAATGTGAAGGAGACGTCTAAAGCGTTAGGGCAGGTCACATTTGTCAGAGACTCTTCGGGTGAGGATAAGCTAGACGTTAAGGAGGAAGAGGATGATTGATTCTCTGTCAGATTTTTTTGACAGCGCGCTTTCCTGGATAAAGGGAAGCATTGCACTGACCAATGTAATAGAGATTGCCATACTCACAGTCTGCATATACTATATCATTCTCTGGTTTAAGAGGACGAAGGCATGGACGCTGATGAAGGGAATCATCATCATCCTTGTCATCATGTTTTTTGCGTCCGTATTTAATCTGGTCGTGATATCCGCCATACTTCAGAGCTGTTTTTCAGTGGGAGTTATTGCGATTATCGTCATTTTCCAGCCGGAGCTAAGGAGAGCGCTTGAGCAGCTGGGAAGAAAAAGGCTTATCCAGGGGATGTTCTTTTTTGGCGACAGGCGAAGGGAACTGCATTTTTCTGATGAATCGCTTGAAGCGATTGTAGAAGCCTCATTTGAGATGGGAGAGCACCGCACCGGCGCGCTGATCGTCATTGAAAATCAGACCCCACTTGGAGAGTATGAAAAGACCGGTATTCCTCTTGATGCGCAGATCACAAGCCAGCTTTTGATACAGATTTTTGAAAAAAACACGCCCTTACATGACGGCGCCATCATCATCAGGTATGACAGAATTGTGGCGGCGACATGCTACCTTCCCGTATCTGCAAATATGCAGATCAGTAAGTCCCTGGGAACCAGGCACAGGGCGGCTCTTGGTATCAGCGAGGTTTCTGACAGCTTAACCATTATCATCTCTGAAGAGACCGGCAGGGTATCCGTTGCAATTGGCGGCGAGATTATAAAGTGCGAGACGAAAGAAGACCTTTCTGGCTATTTAGGCCAGGTGCAGAATAAGCCACAGGAGATCAAAAACAGATGGAGCTTTTTGAAAGGAAGGGGTAAGAATGAAGAAGATACTTCTGAATAATCTTTCGCTAAAGCTGTTGGCGGTCCTTATAGGCTGTATCATCTGGGTTGCGGTTATGTATGACATAAACCCCATAGACACAAAGACACTTACCGTTGCGGTGAATATCTTAAACGGCGAGGTGATAAGCGCTCAAAACTGGGTTTATGACGCAAATGACGAGCTGGAGGTTGAGGTCACTGTGTCGGCAAACAGCTTTGATTTGCCAAGGATTACCGAGAGCAATTTTAATCTCTATGTGGATATGCTCTACCCCACCGGGGGCACTGGAACTCAGAGGCGTTATCAGATTACATGCGAGATTGTGGGAAATTCCGATATTATTCAGAGCTATAGCCTAAGCACGGAATATATAGATTTTGAGATGGAGGAGCTTGTCTCAAAAGAGTTTGAGGTCGAGGTGATTTTAAGCGGAAGCGCGGCGGATAATTTCACCGCACACGAGGACGCAACGGCCACGCCGGAGAGCGTCACTGTGACAGGGAAAAGCTCCGAGGTAGAGCAGATAGAAAGGGTTGTTTACTACTTAGATATAGATGATGCCAGCGAGGAGATAAGCGAGACAGGCACGCCAACGCTCCTTGATTCTGACGGCAACGTCCTAACGGATTTAGAAACCATAACAATCTCGCCGGAGACAGTTACGGTAAGCCAGACCATATCTCAGACAAAGAGCGTAGTTGTGACATGCAACTCCGTAAGCGGAGAGCCGGAAACCGGGTATAGCTTAGCGGAGATAGTTTTAGATACCACATCCGTAAGGGTGACAGGCGCGAGGTCGGTGCTTTCAGATTTTGTGTCAATCAACATACCGGAGGAAATGATAAACATAGATGGGCTAAGCGAGGATGCAACCTTTGCTATTGATCTGTCAGATTTAGAGCTGCCGGATGGCATATCCTTTGTAAGCTCCACAAATATTGTGAATGTGACAGTAAAGATCGAGAGAAATAAGCAGAGCACCTTCCGCTTACAGCTCCCGGACGACGTGGCCTTATCCGGTCAGAGTTCTGCATACAGCTACAGCTTTTCTGATACGGTGGTATTTATCACCGTTGAGGGTATCAGCAGTGACGTGGACAGCATGGACTCCACAAATATAGTCGCCACGCTTAATGTATCTGGCTACGGGGCAGGAACCTACACCATAGAGCTTGATGTGGGATTGCCGGATGGAATATCACTTGTCACAACCCCGGCGGTGGAGGTGGTGATAACAGCGAGCGAGGCGGGCTCTTTAACCGTAACACCAACTCCTACGCCCACATCTGAGACAGAGACCACGGAAGAAACGACACAGGCAGAGGAAACGACAGAGCCCTCCGAGGAGGAAACCACGCCGGATGATGGGGAAGATGAGGATGAGACCGGGGATGATACAGCAAACGTGGCTGTAGACGACTAGGACTGGACATAAAAAGGGTGTAAGAACATGACATCTGGGGGAAAGAATGGTAAGTAAAAAAATAAAGATCATAAATCCTGCCGGTCTGCATCTTAGACCGGCGGGGGAGCTTTGCAAAACCGCCATGGATTTTCAGGCATCAGTGACATTTAAATGCGGAAAAACCACGGCTAACGCAAAAAGTGTTTTAAGCGTCCTCGGGGCGTGTGTAAAATACGGGGATGAAATTGAACTGTTTTGCGACGGCCCGGATGAGAACGAGGCGCTTGGGGAGCTCTCCGTCTTAATCGAAAATGGATTTGGTGAGACATGAATATCAAGATAAAATTTAAGCAGGAAAATATATACATAGCAGTTGTGTTTGCTGTTATCTATTCTGCGGCGCTGCTCATGGCAGATGTCTGGCTGACATCCGTTGCGGCAGCGCTTCTTGTGTGCGTGGGAATTTTTATATATTGCTGGCTGCTTCGTGTGAGAAGATGCCCGGTAAACCTGTGCGGATTGCTTATTTTATCCTGGAGTGTGGGGCTTGGGCTTGCCATACTGCGCCTTAGCAGTCTACATGATCCCTGGACCTGGCAGACAAAAATCTGCTTTGGCGCATTTCCTGTGTGTTTTTTATTAGGTGAGGGCATTATTATAAAGCGCAGGGAGAAAAAGTTACAAAAAATGGCCTACCAGCCGCCAAGACTGTTTATCTGTATTCTGGTAACGGCCGCCATATCAACACTTACATTTATAGCAGAAGCGCTTATACTGGGTTATATCCCGATCTTTTCCGAGGATACTCACGCGTATAATTATTTTCATGTGACAGGACTTCACTATTTTACCGTAAGCTCCATGATGACCCACGCCCTAAGCGCTATCTTTCTTCTTGATGCAAAAAAGAGGGGAGTGCGTCTTAACAAAAAACAGGTGGTTTTGCTTGCTATCGCAAATATCATCTCCATCTCCGTTGCCATAATGTGCATCTCAAAGCTGCAGTTTTTGCTGATACTTGGGCTTCCAGTACTGATCCTTCTTGGAAATGTCCGTGTGGCGGATTTTAGAAAACTTCCCTGGAAGAAGATATTTATTATCGCCGGGGCGGTTATGGTGCTTTTGGTGGGGGTTATGGTGGGCTTTACCTTGTTGCGCCACTATGAGCCGGGGTATTTAGATGATATCTTTGAATTTCGAAATGGAGATATCCCGATATGGATTCAGTATCCATATATGTATATAGCAAATAACTTTGCAAATTTTAATTGTTTGACCTCAGAACTTACAGAGCACACCTATGGCTTAAGACAGCTCTTTCCGGTATTTGCGCTTACAGGGACCAAATTTATATGGCCGCAGCTTGTAAATTTTCCATTATATGTGGTTAAGGAGGAGATAAACACGCTGACCATCATCTATGATGCCTATTATGACTTTGGCATAGCGGGAGTGATAGGATTTGGCTTTGTCTTGGGGTTGGTCTCAAGCTGGATTTCTGAAGAAGCTGCTTCAAGTAAAAACCCTGTTATAATGCTCTTTTTTGGACAGATGGGGATTTACTTAACGCTATCCTTCTTTTCGGCATGGTTTTCTTTGGCAACCACGTGGTTTTGGTTTGCTATATCGGCGATTTTTTGTCTGGTTGTGCTAAAGCCTGTTAGTGGAAAGGTGAGAGAGGATGAATAAGCAAAGTGTGATCTGGAATATGGTGGGGACACTTATCTATTCCATCGCCACCATTTTGCTGGCAACCATTGTAAAGCGCATCATGGGGATTGAGGCGGGCGATGACTTTACCATCGCCTTTAAGCTTGGTCAGACCCTTCTGACTGTTGGATATTTTGAGGTTCGCCTCTTTCAGGTGACGGATGAGAGGGAGGAGTATAAGTTTTCGGACTATTTTACATTTCGACTGCTAACATGCGGCTTGATGCTTCTTTGCTGCTTTATCTATCTTTTTGTCACAGAAAGAAGCGGAGAAATGTATCTGCTCATCCTACTTCTTTGCTTTTTTAAGATGATGGACGCTTTAGCTGATGTGTTTGAGGGTGACTATCAAAAGCATAACCGCCTTGACTTATCCGGAAAATCTCTCACAATAAGAACGCTTGCATCAGTGCTTGTCTTTGCGGTGGTGCTTTTAGTGACCAAAAACCTAATTACAGCAAGCACCGTAATGACCTTCACGGCATTTTTAGTTATCTGTGTGATAAATCCCGGCATGAGAAAGTTATACGGCGCGGAGCAGCGTTTATCCCTTAAAAGGGGAAAATTAATCCGCCTCTTTAAGGACTGCTTCTTTCTTGCCCTGGGCGCTTTTTTGTGCAATTATATATTAAACGGTGTGACCTTTGCGGTGGATGCGTATGCATCTGACTTCAATTATATTTTCGGGGCGCTGTTTATGCCGACGGCGGTAATAAACCTTTTTAGCGGGATGATCTTTAAGCCCGTCCTTACAACACTCACGGCATATTATGAGCAGAAAAGGTATAAAAATTTCCTTGGGCTTTTGGGTATTTTGATGGCGGTGGCTGCCGGTCTAACCCTCATATGCCTTGCGGGAGCGTGGCTTTTGGGAGTGCCGGTACTCTCGCTTATTTACGCGGTGGACCTTTCGCCGTATAAGACGGAGCTTCTCATACTGATACTTGGAGGAGGATTAAACGCTGCGGGGATTTTAGCGTATTATGCGCTGGTGGTTATGCGTCAGCAAAAAAAGATCTTTGGCTGTTATCTTATAACATTTCTAATCACCTGTGTACTGCCGTTTTTTATGGTTAGGAGTATGCAGATACGAGGTGCTGCCATCGCCTTTGTGTTAGTGATGCTTGTGCAGCTCCTGGTATTTTTATCATTACTCCTATGGAGATGCAAAAAGGAGGCTCTGGGATATGAAAACCGTTGATATCTGTATTCCGGTTTATAAGCCGGGGGATGACTTAAGAAAGCTTTTATATCGCATTTGCCGTCAAACATATCCGGTAAGCTGCATCAGGATAGTAAACACCAAAGAAGAGTACTGGGATGAGGATTATTTAAAGGAGCCAGAGAGGCGTGGTATTCCGGTGGAGCTTATCCACATTAAAAAAGAAGAATTTGACCACGGAGCTACCAGAGATTTTGTGGCAAGAGCCTCCAAGGCGGATTTAGTGCTCTTTATGACGCAGGATGCCTATCCAAAGGATGATAACCTGATAGCATCACTGGTGAGCGCATTTGATGATGAGCAGGTTGCCGCGGCTTATGCAAGGCAGCTTCCAAAGCCGGGGTGTGGAGCCTTAGAAAGAGAGAACAGACTTTTTAACTACCCGGAAGTATCTGAAAAAAAGAGCAGGGATGATATCCCAAGGCTTGGCATAAAAACATATTTTTGCTCTAACGTGTGCGCCATGTATGATGTAAGACGATATAAGGAGCTTTCCGGTTTTTGTGGGCATTTGATTTTTAATGAGGATATGATCTTTGCTCACAGGATAATTAAAGCCGGATATTTCATAGCCTACGTGGCAGAGGCAAAGGTATTTCATTCCCATAATATGACCCTGCGGCAGTATTTTAAAAGAAGCTTTGACATGGCGGTGTCACAAAAACAGCACCCGGAGGTCTTTGCATCCGAGAGCTCAGAAAAAGAGGGGCTGCGCCTGGTAAGAGTTGTGTGTGGGAGGCTAATAAAAGAAGGACAGGCATGGAAAATTTTTCCCTTTGGTATGCAGTGTATGGCAAAGTACGCGGGATTTTTCTTAGGAAAGCATTATGAGCGCCTTCCAAGGTGTGTTATACGGGCGTGTACGGATAACAAAAATTTTTGGGAAAATTAAATAAAAACTGTGGTTTTTTTTGTGCTTTATTGCTATAATACGGCTTAACGCCATCGGGAGGAAGTTTAAAATGAGTAAGATTACAGTGACCAAATGTGATATTGAAGGATTATATATAATTGAGCCAAAGGTATTTGCAGATGAGAGAGGATACTTTGTGGAGACTTACAACCAGAAAGATTTTGAGGAAGAAGGCTTAAACATGGTCTTTGTACAGGACAACCAGTCCATGTCAAAAAAGGGCGTTCTAAGAGGGCTTCATTTTCAAAAGGAGTTTCCGCAAGGGAAGCTTGTCAGGGTGATACGCGGAGCGGTGTTTGACGTTGCGGTGGATTTAAGACCAAAAAGCAAAACCTACGGCAAGTGGTTTGGCGTGGAGCTTACTGCAGAAAATAAAAAGCAGTTTTACATCAGCGAGGGCTTTGCCCACGGCTTTTTGGTGCTGTCTGATGAAGCGGAATTTTGCTATAAGGTGACGGACTTTTATCATCCCGGGGATGAGGGCGGTATCGCATGGAATGACCCGAGTATAGGAATAAAGTGGCCGCAGCTGGTTGGAGAATATAAGGGAAGCGCCTTAGCGGATGGGTATGCTATGGCGGATGGAACACCCTTAGTTTTAAGCGAAAAGGATCAGAAGTGGAGCCGTCTGGGAGAATAAGATGTATACAGGTGAGAAGTTTTCGCTCATTGCTTATTTTAAATATTTGAAACGCTACAGCTTCCTTATGGAGCAGCTCGTTTCAAGAGATTTTAAGACAAAGTATAAGCGCTCCATACTGGGAATTTTCTGGAGCTTTTTAAATCCCCTTATGATGATGGCTGTTCAGTACGCAGTGTTTACTAAGCTTATCGGACGGGGAGGCGGGATTGAGCACTATGCGATGTATCTGCTGGTGGGAATTGTGCTCTTTAACGGCTTTAACGACTGTTGCAATCAGTCGATGAGAGCCATCGTCACAAATTCCTCACTGATAACAAAGGTCTATGTCCCCAAATTTATCTACCCCGCCAGCAAGGTGCTCTCAGCAAGCACAAACACGCTTCTTGCCATGATACCGCTGCTCATTGTGGCACTGTTTAACCGTCTGTGGCCATGTCCGGCATGGATCTGTATTCCTGTTGGACTGCTGCTTTTACTGATTTTTACCATGGGGATGGGATTTTTACTCTCAAGCCTTATGGTTTTCTTTCGGGATGTGGAATTTTTATGGGGAGTTTTTTCCACCATGTGGATGTATGCCACCCCGATCATCTACGATATATCTCAGCTTGGAGAGACGATAGCAAAGCTTGAGTATTTTAACCCCATGTATCACTATATAACATTTATGAGAACGATCATCATAGACAGAGCTTTCCCCGATCTGGGGCAGTTTTTGTGCTGCGCAGGCATCTCCCTCATTATGTTTGCCGTGGGACTGCTGGTGTTTCATAAGACGGAGGACAAGTTTATCTTCTATATCTAGCAGGGCAGTTGGAGGAGATTTTGTATGGAAATGGTAAAAGTGGAGGATGTTTCCATCCGCTTTCGTCTGCAGGCGGACCGTATCAGCAGCATAAAGGAGACGGTCGTTGCACTGCTAAAAGGAAAATTAAAATATAAGGAATTTTGGGCCCTGAAAAACGTGAGCTTTTCTGTAAAAAAGGGTGAGGTTTTAGGAATCGTAGGACATAACGGCGCGGGCAAGAGCACGGTTTTAAAGATCATCTCCGGCATTATGAAGCCCACTGCGGGTAAAGTCACCCTAGGGGCAAATGTGGTTCCCATGCTAGAGCTTGGCTCCGGCTTTGACTATGAGCTTACTGGAAGGGAGAACATCTTCTTAAACGGAGCGATCCTAGGCTACTCAAAAGAATTCCTTATAGATAAATATGATGAGATACTGGAGTTTTCAGAGCTTAATGAGTTTATAGACCAGCCGATAAGAAATTACTCCTCCGGAATGCTTATGAGGCTGGCGTTTTCTGTGGCGGCAATGGTAAATCCGGAGATACTCATATGTGACGAGGTTCTTGCGGTGGGAGATGAGCGCTTCCAGTTAAAGAGCCGAAAACGGATGTTAGAGCTTATGGGCGGAGGAACGACAGTGCTCTTTGTCTCCCACAATATTGACCAGATAAGAGAGATGTGCAACCGGGTTCTCTGGCTGGATCACGGCACAGTGAGGATGATAGGAGACGCGGATGAGGTCTGCAGCGCATACCGCAAGTGGCTTAACCGCCCGGAGGAATAGCTTATGAAAAAAGATCTGGTAACGGTGGTGATCCCTAACTATAACGGACGCCATTTTTTAAAAAACTGTCTTGACAGCTTAAAGCGGCAGACTTTTAAGGATTTTCAGACGCTTGTTATAGATAATGCATCTGGTGACGGGAGCGCAGAGTTTATAAAACAGGAATACCCTTGGGTACGCCTTGAGGTTATGGAAGAAAATTTAGGGTTTTCAGGCGGCGTAAACAGAGGAATTAAGCTTTCAAATACCCCATTCGTGCTGCTCTTAAATAATGACACGCAGGTGGAGCCGGACTTTGTGGGAGAGCTCCTTACGGCAATAAAAAAAAGCCCTCGGATTTTTTCTGTCAGCAGCAGGATGATCCAGTTTCATGACAGGGAGCGCATGGATGATGCCGGAGATATCTACACGCTTATGGGCTGGGCTGCCCAGAGGGGAGTGGGACAGAGCCTAAAAGGATATGAGCGATGCGCTCCTGTTTTTACCGCCTGTGCGGGCGCTGCCATTTATAGAAAAAGCGTTTTTGAAAAAATCGGTTATTTTGATGAGATGCACTTTGCATATCTTGAGGATCTGGATATCGGTTATAGGGCAAGGCTTTACGGGTATACAAATTCCTATGCTCCAAAAGCTGTGGTATATCATGTGGGGAGCGGCACCAGCGGCTCTAAGTATAATTCCTTTAAGGTGTCGCTCGCGGCCAGAAACAGCGTATATGTAAACTATAAAAACATGGCGTACTGGCAGCTTATTTTAAATGCCCCCGCTCTTATCGCCGGGCATCTGATAAAGATTTTCTATTTTCATAAGATAGGCTTTGGAAAAGATTATTTAAAAGGACTGGCAGAGGGGATTAGGTCGTGTAAGAGATGTAAGCGTGCAGCTGGTGACGCAAGCCTTATCACACAGGTGGCGATAGAGGCGCAGCTAATTTGGTTTACGCTTGTCTACACATATGAATTCTTAAAAAGAAAGATATAACTGTAACAGGATTGCAATTCTTTTTAATGGAAACACAATGAATTTTAACTTGTAACTTTTAGGACTTTCGTGTATGATGGGTGAAGGTTCTTTTTAAGAGAGCTTTTGGTGCAAAGAAAAATGATATGGTGCGGGAATGATCAAGGATAGACAGAGCTCGATTAATAAAATACAGGTTGTGATAGATGCGCTTGTGGTCATCCTGGCATATGCGATGGCGTATGTGCTTAGATTTATCATCATCGGCGCTGAGACATTCCAGTACGACCCGGTGAGCTTAGAAGCTTTCCACTATTACTCCATGCCACTCATTGTTATAGTTCCGGGAACCTTGGTTTTATATGCGATTTTTGGCCTGTATACGCCAAAAAGGTCCATGAGCAAAAGAAAAGAGCTGGTGCGGATTCTGGCAGCCAATGTGACTGGAATACTGATTTTTGTTACAGGCCTGTATCTGATCAAGGACCGCTATTTTTATTCCGGCTACATGATCTTTTATTTTGCCCTCTACAACTTGGCTCTCATCATCATCGAGAGAGGTGTGGTAAGGTTTACTCTGCACCAGTTTAGAAGGAGGGGCTTTAATCAAAAACACATCCTCTTAGCAGGCTATAGCTGCTCCGCCCAAAAGCTGATAGAAAGGATTCAGACCCATCCCCAGTGGGGGTATCATATTCACGGTATTTTGGATGATTATCACGATCCCGGGGAGGAGTGCCAGGGCGTTAAGGTGATCGGAAAATTAAGTGACCTGGCGGGTATCCTTGATGCCAACCAGCTAGATGAGATTATGATCACCCTACAGCTGTCAGAATATACAAAGCTTGCCAGTGTTGTGACGGCGACGGAAAAGTCCGGTGTGCACACAAAATTTATACCGGATTATTCCAATGTGATCCCTACAAACCCATATACAGAGGATTTGCTGGGAGTGCCCATCATAAACATTCGCCATGTGCCGCTTATGTCGGGGACAAACAGGTTTATAAAGCGCACGATGGATATTGTGGGAAGCTTAGTGTGCATCGTCCTCTTTTCTCCGGTTATGATAATCTGTGCAATCGGGATTAAGGTGTCCTCTAAGGGGGCAATTATTTTTTGTCAGGAGCGCGTGGGACGGCACAACCGTCCGTTTAAGATGTATAAATTCCGCTCCATGACTGTACAGACGGACGAGGAGGAAAAGGATAAGTGGACAACTAAGGGCGACGCGCGTGTGACGCCCATTGGAAAGTTTTTAAGATCCACCAGCTTTGATGAGCTTCCCCAGCTGTTTAATGTGTTAAAGGGGGATATGAGTCTTGTCGGGCCAAGGCCGGAGAGACCGCATTTTGTAGAAAAGTTTAAGGAAGAGATACCCCGGTATATGGTAAAGCACCAGGTGCGCCCCGGAATGACGGGATGGGCGCAGATAAACGGATACAGGGGAGATACCTCTATCAGAAAAAGAATTGAATGTGACCTTTATTATATTGAGAACTGGACTATAGGTCTTGACATCAAAATCCTGATTTTGACTGTATTTAAGGGATTTGTCAACAAGAATGCCTATTAAAATCCGGTAAGACGCCGGTGTGCCGGTGTGGAGGAGATATGTCAGAAGAAAAGAAAAATCCTTTAAGTGAGGAGGATTTGATACGCAAGAAAAAGAGACAGAGGGCACTAAGGCAGCGAAAAAAGAGAAGAAGGCGCATGGTTCTGTTTGTGATAGCGGAACTTCTTCTTTTGGTGGTCGTTGTTGTGTGCACCATATTGATAACCGGTATAGATAACATGTTAGTCTATGTGACCCCGGGAACCTTTGTCACAAACGCCACAACCATAGGCGAAACTGAGGTAGCCACAGAGATCCAGACTGATGATGAGGGAAATACCATTGTGGTAGAGATTACAGATGATGCCACGACAGGCTCAGACGATGGTACCTATTCAGTCTCCTTTAGCGATCTGTACACGACCATAGTCGTATTTGGTATGGACGGACGTGGCGAGGTGGACAGCTATGCCACCGGCAGCAACAGCGATGTTATCATCCTGGTAAGTATAAACAACGAGACCGGAGAGATCCGCATGTGCTCAATTTATCGTGACAGCGTGATGAAGCTTTATACAGATCAGGGTGATTATTATAACAAGGCAAATTATGCTATAAGCACCTACGGTGTGGCGACTGCGGTAAACACTCTGAATATGAACCTGGATCTGGATATAGACTACTTTATCTGCGTTGACTGGGAGGCTTCTGTGGAGCTTATAAATGCACTTGGCGGCGTGGATATTGTCCTGGAGGAAGAGTTCTGGTCCATCATAAATGATGATGGCGAGGAGGTGCCGTATTTTAACGGTCTTTTGACTGAGATTGTGGAGGATACGGGAATAGACTCTGCCGCAATTCCGGAGGAATATTTTAACGGAAGCGTGTGGCACGCGGACGGCCCACAGGCAGTGGCTTATATGCGTCTTAGATACAGCGACTCCGACATTTACAGAACTCAGCGCCAGAGAGAGGTTATCGATCAGGTTATCGCAAAGGCGAAAACCTTTAACTTCTCCACACTCCTTACCATATGGGATATTGTAAGCAACAGTGTTAAGATGAATATCAGCGAGAGCGATATGTTGGGGCTTTTGCAGAATATTTCAAACTATAGCTTTAGCTCTGATGATGGCTCTATCGGATATCCCATAAACTACTATGACGGTGCGGATTACCCCACAAGCAGTGACGGCTCGACAGCGACAAAGTGGATGTTAGTTCCCATCGACGTTGTGGAAAATGTGACGCTGCTTCACGAGTTCCTCTATCCGGAGGATACGGACTATACGCCAAGTGCCATGATCTACCAGCTTGACGAGGAGATACGTGAATTTGGACTGTTTGATGAGGATTGGGAGCTGGATTTGTGATGCAGGCCTGTTTTGAATAACAAAATTTAAAGTTTTAATTTAAAAAGGATAAGTTTTTTTCATTTTAACAACACAAAGTTATCACAAATGCAGAGTATTCTGTCGCCATAAAAGCAGTAAGCAGCGCATGCTGCCAGAGTAAAAAGGAGGAAATTGTGATGTCGGATGAATTTTATAATAGACCTGATGATGACATCAATCAGGATAACACTGATGGGGAAAAAATGACTAATGAGGAGAACACTGACAGCAAAGAAGAGACATATCAGTGGGGCACTGACAGTCAGGGAGAGACTAATCAGGAAAGTACAGAGAGTCATGAAGCTAGTACAAATGAGAGCTCTGACGGTCAGGAGGCTGATGGCGAGCAGCGGATTTACAGGGTGAATGAGGAGTATGTTGAGCCCCAGAGCGATTCTCAGTATCGCTTTACGTTTGATCAGGGTAGTCCGGCTCCATCCCCTGAGGAAGAAACGCCCGCTAAGGAGAAAAAGAAGGGCGATCTTACAAAAAAGCTGATTGGCGTGGCTATCGCAGTGGTGGTTTTTGGACTGATCGCAGGAGGTTTGATGCTTGCCTCTAATTTCATCTCCAGCGGGGAGAGTGAAAGCGGCTCATCATCGGAGACGGTTGGCTTAAGTTATGACGATGCTGATGAAGAGACGGAAGATGCCGATGCCGATGCGGATGAGGATGATGATAGTGATGATGATACGACCACTTCGTCTACAGCAAGCCTTACAATAAGCACAACCGAGGAAGTATCAGCTTCCCTTATGGACGTATCCGATGTGGTTGAGGAGGTTATGCCCACCGTTGTTGCGGTTACAAACACGACTATCTACTCAGTTAGCAGCAGCTACTGGAGCTGGTATGGCGACAGCACGGACAATGAGTACACAGCGTCCGGTGTTGGAAGCGGAGTTATCTTAGCGGATAACGGCGAGGAGCTTCTCATCGTGACAAACGCGCATGTGGTAAACCCTACTGATTATTCTGAGTATGGATATACGGTGGATGAGAGTGAGATCACGGTTACATTCTGCAACGATGTAACTGTGGAAGGCAACATAAAGGGCATGGATACGGATACGGATCTTGCGATCATCGCGGTTGATCTGGATCTGATAGATGAGGATACTTTAAGCGAGATTAAGATTGCCACGGTCGGAAATTCTGACGAATTAAAGGTTGGAAACGGCGTGATCGCCATCGGAAACGCTTTGGGATTTGGCCAGTCCGTGA
>CAZYLH010000007.1:36183-38133 GCA_964648695.1 uncultured Lachnospiraceae bacterium
CTGTTTGACACAAACGGAAGACTTATCGGTATCAACTCCGCAAAATATTCCTCCGAGGACGTGGAGGGTATAGGTTATGCCATCCCCATCACCTCTGTGGAGGATACCCTCACAGAGCTTATGAACCAGGAGACTGTTGTTCGCGAGAAGGTGACGGATGAGGATAAGATGGCGTGGCTTGGCGTTGCGGTGAGCAGCCAGTACAGAAGCTTCTATGACGGAACGGGCGCGTTTATCTCCGAGGTTACGGAAGGTAGCCCTGCGGACGAAGCCGGACTTATGGCATATGATATCATCATCGCCATAAATGACACTGAGATAACCTCGTGGGATGATCTGGTTAATGAGCTGGAATACTACGAGGGCGGCGAGACCGTGACTATCACATACTACACTCTTGTGGAGGACGGAAGAAACAGAGAGTATGTAGAGCGCACCGTGGAGGTGACTTTAGGCTATAAGACGGATATGCCAACTACGGATGAGACTGAGGAAGCAGAGTAACAGATAAAAAAAGGCCACAAAGAGAGTGGTTATAAATATTTACAAGAGAAGACACCCCTTAAGGGGCTGCGTTAGAAAATATTTTTACGCGGCACTTATAAGGGGTGTTTTTTTAGAAAGGAGTAAGAAATGTCAGTATTAGAGGGACAGAAATTTTCTCAGGTGGGTTTTATTGTGCGGGATATTGAGGAGGCAAGGGTGCGCTTTGCTAAGCTCCTCGGATGTGATGCACCCTCGGCGATCATAAGCGGGGTTTCAGAACACGCAAAGACAGTGTATCGGGGTGAGCCTGCGACAAAGGCTGCCAGCAAGCTTGCGTTCTTTAACCTCTCACCCGGGGTTCAGTTAGAGCTTATAGAGCCAAACGAGTACCCGTCCACATGGCGCGAGTTTTTAGATGAGCACGGCGAGGGGATGCACCATATCGCATTTGGCGTAAAAGACATGGACAGCGTGATAAAAAAGTGCGAGGATGAGGGGATGACTCTCGTGCAGTACGGCTTCTATGATGACGGCAGCGGCAGATACGCATACTTAGACGGAAGCAAGGACTTTAAGTGCATTATTGAGCTTTTAGAAAGCTTCTAAGCGGGGCTAAAAGGCTTATGGCTGTCATGGCGATGTAAAGAACGTTGCCATGGCAGTTCTTATTTAAAAGAGCTTTACAATAATCTGGCTTTCCGATATAATAGCGAATAGTCAAAACCGGATTATAGGAGAAAGGGAGCTGCATAGCTATCTGCAGTGGGTATTTGATATGAGCGAGTTACTATACATAAGCACCAGAGGAAAAAACGAGCCTGTGACTGCCTCTAAGGCAATCCTACAGGGCCTTGCAAAGGACGGAGGTCTCTTTGTACCGGAAAAACTTCCCCAACTTGACGGCGCCATCGCCTCATATGCAGGACAGGACTACAGAGAGGTTGCCTACCGGGTGATGAAGCAGTTTTTAACAGATTTTACGGAAGGAGAGCTTCGCGCCTGCATTTCAAATGCCTATGATGATAAGTTTGACACAAATGAGCTTGTCCCGATTGTAAAGGTGGGAGATATCCACCATCTGGAGCTCTTTCACGGCCCTACAATAGCGTTTAAGGATATGGCGCTCTCCATCCTGCCTCATTTTATGGTGACTGCGCTTAAGAAAAATAACGTGGATAAAGACATAGTCATCCTTACAGCCACCTCGGGAGATACCGGAAAAGCCGCCCTGGCCGGCTTTGCAGATGTTCCAAAGACACGCATCATTGTCTTTTACCCAAAAGACGGTGTGAGTAAGATCCAGGAGCTGCAGATGGTGACCCAGAAGGGCGAGAATACCTTTGTGGTAGGTATCCGCGGTAATTTTGACGACGCTCAGACCGGGGTAAAGGAGCTCTTTTCAGATAAGGAGCTTGAAAAAATTATGGACGGCGCGGGTTTGCAGTTTTCCTCAGCAAATTCCAT
>CAZYLH010000008.1:0-35919 GCA_964648695.1 uncultured Lachnospiraceae bacterium
AGTCAACTCTCATTCACCCCTGACATACGAATCAGTCATCTATTTTTTTGTGATCTTTTTTTCGAACTTCTTATTCTGCCGCATATTACTAAAGAAGCCGCCGATTGTTTTTCCAAGTCCCTTAAAAAGATGTCCATTTACAATGGTCAAGATTCCGTCAACCATCTCCATGCTCACCATTCCGCCGCTCATCTTTGCGATAGCTCTAAAAGGCATGTTATAGACGAACAGGATGTTTAGATCCGGCTTTCCGGCATCCATGCTCTTCTTTTTCATCTTCGTCAGCTGCTTATAGCCAAATCTTGCGATGGGGCTCTTAGCGTAGTACATCTGACAGATAGCGTCATTTGCGGTAAGCTCTCCGCTCCATGTTCCGTCTGGAATAGGCATCTTAAGAAGCTCCTCAAATTCTACGTTGCTAACCTGTCCAATCTTGCCGGAATAATAGGAAGGCATACGGTTTGTATAGTAAGGATAACTTTCCGTTGTTCCCTCAAGAGAAACTTCCGCCTCAAGACGGATATCCTGACAGCTTGCGCCTACCATAATGGTGTAGGTTCCGCCTTCCATCTCCCACTGATCCGTCCGCACGTTCCAATAGCGGAATGCCTTATCATCAAACGGGATTTTTACTTCCTTAGACTCTCCTGCCTTTAAAAATACTTTCTTAAAGCCTTTAAGCTCTTTATCGGGCCTGAAGATTTTGCTGTCCTTCATTCCCACATAGACCTGTGCGACCTCTGCTCCGTCCTGTTTTCCGGTATTTGTGATGGTAAATTCCACGCCATCCTTTGTCGCTTTCAGATCGCTGTACTCAAACGTTGTATAGGAAAGTCCAAAACCGAACGGATAGAGCACATCAATCTTTGCCGTATCGTAGTAACGATATCCCACATACAGCGCCTCCCTGTACTCGGAATTTCTCTGCTCGCTGGGATAATACTTAAACGCCGGAGTATCCTCATATCTCCTGGGATAGGTTTCATTCAGCCTGCCGGATGGATTCACCTTTCCGGTCACGATGTCAAGCATCGCTCCCGCTCCTGCCTGTCCGTACAGATATCCATGAATGAGTCCTTTTAGGCAGTGGTGCCAGGGCATCTCTATCGCGGCACCTGCGCTTATGATTCCGACCACATTTTCATTTACCTTGTAGATATCCTCCAAAAGTGAGATCTGATTCTGCGGTATACGCATATGCTCACGGTCAAGACCCTCTGATTCGCTGATCTCATCAAGACCGAAGCAGTAAATTACTACATCTGCGGCGCGCGCAAGGTCAGTCGCTTCCTTAGACAAAACTGTATCCCTTTCGCCCGTCCTCTTATATCCTCTGGATGTACCGACAAGCACCAGGTCATATTCGCCGATCAGATCTATCATCTTATCAACCTTAGTAGCATTTACCTCTGAGGAGCCTGCTCCCTGATACCTGGGCTCAAAGGCAAAGTCCCCTATCAGTGCCACATGTGTGCCGGGTTTTAGCGGAAGTATATTCTCCCTGTTCTTTAACAGCACAGCACCCTCACTTGCCGCTTTCCTTGCAAGAGCATGATGTCCTGTGCGGTCAAATTCCTTCGTATCCCTCTTAGGGTCTGCCGTGGTCTTAAATACCGCTTCTAAGAGCCTGTCCACACACGCATCCACAGCGGCTTCTTCTAACCTGCCCTCTTTTACGGCTTTTACGATCTGCCTTGCAGAATCAAGTCCCGGTGTCGGCATCTCCAGATCGGACCCGGCCGCAACGCCCTTGATATGATCATTAGAGCCACCCCAGTCAGTGATAACGATTCCGTCATATCCCCACTCATCGCGCAGGATGTCCTTTAGCAGGTGGGTATTTTCATTGGAATATGTACCGTTTACCTGGTTGTAGCTCGTCATTATCGCATGAGCCCCTCCCTCTTTAACGGCTATCTCAAATCCGGTCAGATAGATTTCTCTAAGAGTCCTCTCATCCACCACCGCATTCATCGCCATTCTTCTAAGTTCCTGGCTGTTTACCGCAAAGTGCTTAGGACAGGCATATCTGTCTTCACTCTGGATTCCCCTGATATAGCCTGCTGCCATCTTTCCGGCAAGATAGGGATCCTCTGAAAAATACTCGAAGTTGCGACCGCACAGAGGGCTTCTCTTTATATTAAGTCCCGGTCCTAAGAGCACATCCACGCCCAAAGCCTTTGCTTCCTCTCCAAGTGCCTTTCCGATCTCCTCTCCCAATTCAGGGTTCCAGCTGTTTGCAACCGTAGCTGCCGTGGGAAAACATGTCGCAGGCAGTGACGGATTTAATCCCAGATGATCCCCCGTGCCTGCCTGCTTGCGAATGCCGTGCGGGCCATCGGAGCAAAATATGGAAGGGATTCCAAGCCGTTCAAAATCCCATGTCTGCCACTCTCCCTTTCCACTCAGGAGAGCCGCTTTTTCTTCTAATTTCATTTTATCAATTATTTCTTTATGTTTCACAACAATCCTCCTGTTCTGCAATCCCGCTTCATATTCGCGCTGTTTCTTATTTCTGCTCTTTCTTCTCAGGCTCGCCCTCCGGGAAGATGATCTTAAATACAAAGAAGAATATGAACATGGATACGCCGCCTGTGATAAACGTTACAAGCAGGTTATAGATTGCCAGCGGAACATACTGCTGTGCGATGGGCATCCACAGGTTATTAACACCGTTGCAGATCAAGGAGATAGCAACCCATGCGATAAAATACCACATTGCCTGGTATACCGGATTGCCTTTGCTCTTAAAGGTAATGTTCCTCTGCAGAGGGAAGTTGATACACTGCGCAAGGAATGAACCTGTCTCGTAGCTGATAAAGTATCCGAGTCCTCCTCCGATCACAACTGCGCCGGTTGCATCTGTAAGCACTTCATATCCAAGAAGGCTCCATGTAAACTGCACGCCAAAGATTTCCATCTCTACCTGCGGCCACATAAATTCCGTACCTGCAAGTCCTTCGCCGAGAATGTATGGCATTATGGTAAATACAAGATACTGGAAGATCGTAACGCCCATACTGAATACAAAGAAATAAAAAATCTGATATACCCATTTTGACAGTTTTGGATGTGCACTCTCAAAACTGGTCCACTTATCCATCCACCAATCTTTTAAATTGCTCATAACAACCTCCGTTTCTTTGTTAAAAAAGGGCGCCAAGCCGAACACGTGCTGGCGCCCCCGAAAGTCACTAGTTACTCGTTACTCTGAAGCTTCTTTAGATCTCTTGAGATATTTTTTAATTGTAACACCTTCAAGAAGGAGAACAACTGCTGCACAGACAACGTCAATCGCAATTGCTGCCATCTGCCAAGTTGCCAATCCTGTTTCAACCTCGGTAGCGTATGCACGGCTGTTTACAACTGTGTAAAGGATGTTCTTGGTTGCCTGACGCATAGCCAGAACACTTGTTGCACTTGTCGTGTCTACCAGGTGGTTGGTATCGGTATCGTAAGCAACTAACATACAGTCTGTACCATTGCGGATAGCCTGGTCAGAATTCATGTAGCCGTATACTCCGAAGTAGTCCGTGAGCACAAATCCCTGGAAGCCCCACTCATCACGGAGCACTGACTGACAGAGTGCACTGTATCCACCTGCCCAAGTTGTTCCGATGTAGTTGAAGGAAGACATTACGGCACCTGCGCCTCCGTCCTTAATAGCGATCTCGAACGCCTTAAGGTAGATTTCACGGATAGCCTGCTCATTTGACCATGTACACAGCATGCTGGTTCTGTTGGTCTCCTGATCATTTAGAGCAAAATGCTTAACGTAAGCATATACACCATACTCTGCTGCGCCCTGGATAGCAGCGGCAGCGATCATACCGGAGAGAACTCCATCCTCAGAGTAATACTCGAAATTACGTCCAGCAAAAGCGGAACGATGGATATTCATAGCCGGTGCGTACCATCCGGAAACGCCCATCTCGTCAGCCATCTTACCGATGCTCTCGCCGAATTCCTTAGCAAGCTCCTGATTCCAAGTACTTGCGATCATAACTGCTGAAGGGAATCCTACGGAGCCTTCGCCTGAGAAGTTGTTGTTGATGGAAGCCGGTCCGTCGCAGTCGATTGTCTGAACCTTGCCAATGCTTTCGATAGCTACGGTCTGATATCCGCCAAGAGCGATGAGCTCATCCATCTCGTCCACTGTAAGCTGATCCAAAAGATCATCCCACAGCTCATCGTCATAATCCAAGCCTCTTAAATCTGCCAGCTCAAGGCCGTTGTCCGCGCCTGTTGTCGGCATCTCATCATCGTCGTTGTTGTACTCATACGGATCATAATTTCCGTTGTTGAGGAAAGCCTCCTTCTGCTCATCCGTCATGGAGTAGGTAGTAGGAGCTGCTGTTGCCTCCTCATAGTTTGCAAATCCGTCCGCTCTGGAGAGATAAGTAACCTCACCCTCTGCGTCTTCAAACTGATTTGTTGCTGCTGTCTCGTCAGAAGAACGAGCATTGTCCTCGTCATATACGATCGTCTCATCCAAAGTGTAGGTCTGAGAATCGATTATATTATGAGAGTCAGAATTGATGCTGATGATATAGTCGCCTTCCTCGAGTACGTAAGCTTCTGCGTCCTGATAATCATAGGAAGCCATGTCCTCAATATCAAAGCTAATCGTGATAGTCTGGGACTCACCCGGATCTAACAGATCAGTCTTATCAAAGGTGATCAGGTTAGCTGTTGCCTTCTCAATTCCGCCGTTTGTATACGGAGGATTGTAGTAAACCTGAACCACATCCTTTCCGGCTACATCACCGGTATTTGTCACTGTTACAGTAAAGGTTATGGTTCCGTCAGATACTGTGATCTCACTCATCTCCTGAGTGAAGGTCGTGTAGGAAAGTCCATAACCGAAGGGGTAAACCACTGCTTCATCATAGTCGATCAGCCCTTCGTATGCAGCTGTCTCCCAGAAGCGATAGCCTACATAAATGCCTTCTACGTAGTTTACAAAGCTTACGGAAATAACTTCCTCTGTACCACTAAATCCAACCTGAGTCATATCGAACTCTTCTGTGTTGTCATAGAAGAAGCTACCAAAGTTATTCCATGTAGGAGTTGCTGTCAGATCTGCTACGAATGTATCGCTTGTCTTACCGGAGGGATTAACCTCGCCGCTTATGATCTGTCCAAGTGCGTTAAATCCGGACTGACCTGTACCGGGGCACCAGATTGCTCCCTTGATCTGCTCGTACTCGTTGATGAAATCAAGTTCCATCGCATTTGCGCCGTTGTAGATAACAATGACATTATCGAAGTTCTCGCATACCATCTCGAGCATATCTCTCTCGGTCTGGCTAAGCTGCAGATAGTGCTCGCCTGCCTCAAAATCTTCGTACTCGTCTGAATTATTTGTATAGGTTACCTGGCTAACATCTGTGGGAAGGTCAGCGCCCTCACCACCAACACGTGTGATAACAACAAGTGCTACATCGGAGAAAGCCTTTGCATTCTCAATGAGCTCATCGCTGTAGGTATCAACGGGCGGTTCAGGAAGCGTCCAATCCTGGCTCCACATTCCAACCGTAGGACGCTCGGACTGGTATTCCGTATAGAAATCTGAAAGCTCTGTGTTAAGTTCAAAGCCTGCATTCTCCAGACCCTGAAGAAGTGTCACTGTATCGTAAGCATCATTTAAGGAACCTGAACCCGTTCCGCCGTAGCAGGGGTTCGTGGATGCCCATCCAAATACGTTTAACGTAGTGGTATCTGACAGTGGCAGGATATTGTCCTCATTCTTTAAAAGAACGATACCCTCTGCTGCAATCTCCTCTACCAGCTCCATAGCCTCAGCAGCGGTTTCCTCGCTGATGCTACCATCATCTGTCGCCAGTGAAAGAATGCTGCTCATCGGTCCGAAGCATATCATGTTTGCCACAATGGCAAGCGCAAGTAGGATTGCGATACCTGCCTCTGCGCGAACCAGTTTTCTTACGGTCTTATTCAGTTTAAATGCTGCGATGATCACGATAAGTGCGATCACGAAAACCACTGCAAAACCGATCAGATATGGCTTTAGCGTATTTAGCACAGATATGACGTCCGCTAGGTTAAGCTCTAACATAATAAATTCTCCTCCTCTTTCTATTTTTTGACGGTTCGCCGCGCGGTTCTCCCCGTCATCATGGCTTATTTATACCACGAATTAACCTCATTTTCACAGTCCATTCACCAATTGTTCATTTTCCGCACAAACTGTTGTATAACCTGTACACAAACAACAAAAATGCATATGCAGGATTGTGCACTTTGCTAATTCCACATATGCATTGACTTTTTTTCTTAATTTGTCCCCATATCCATGGGAATCAGGATCCTAAGACTGAACCAGTGATCTTTTACGTCAATCTGTATCTCACCTTTATATTTGTGAACCGTATACCTAAGACTCTTTAAACCATACCCGTGCATGCTTCCCTTCTTGCTTGTAACCGGAAGCCCTTTGTCAAAACGGATGTCTCCCTCATAATAATTTTCAAACCGTATGATAAGAAAGCTCTTTTCCATAAATGCGTCCACATGGATCATCCGTTTGCTGTAATCCTGTATTTTAAGCTCACACTCAATGGCATTGTCCAGCGCATTGCCAAAGATTGAACAGATATCCATAACGTCCATGGAGTCAAACAGTTTTCCATCTATCACGCATGTCATATCGATCTTATGCTGCATGCATCGCAGATTTTTACTGGTGAGCAGCGTATCAAGCACCTGATTTCCGGTTTTGCTAAACGCCTCGTAATCCTGTATCTCGTGTTCTAATTTATCAAGATATTCGCTGTAGCGCTGCGGGGCGTTTTCCTCAGCCTTAAGCGCAATGATATGATTCTTAAGGTCATGGTAACGATAGTTTATCAGCTCCTCCATTCTCTGCGCGTGCTTATACTGCTCATACTGGCTGTTTAGGATTGTCTGGATCATCTCCAGCTCACGCTTCATCCTTGCCGCTTTCCACTGTGACGGGTAGGCATAAAGAAGCGCCAGCCCTCCCAGATCCACTAAGGTCCTGATGTTAAATATCTCCATACGATCTCTTCCGGCAAACGGCAAATTAAGCGTCAAAAATCCCAGATTACTGAAAGTAAATATAAGCACAGCTGAGACAACCACAAGAAGCGTCTCTCTTATAGAAACTGTCGCTTCTTCCGGCGAGAAAACACTCTTATTAAGCTTAAATATGATGAGAAACAGCGGGATAAACACCAGCGCGATTGTCGCTATTCTCCACAAAAACACTCCCTGTGAAAAAAAATCCTCGATATAACACCAGATCTGCCATGAAAACGATGCTCCAAACTCCGCGGTGATAAACGCGCCTGCACATGCACATATCACGACATTTTTCTGCACATCCGTACAGATCCTAAGATAAGAGTACATGAGAAGAACAGCGCCAAGCATACACAAAATCCAAAGTAAGTCCTCCAAATCATCGGTCAGGACCATATATACGCTTTGCACAGCCAAAAAAAACAGACTGACAGCCGCGCAGTGCGCCTTACTCATCTTTGATCTCATGTTAAGGATGCATACAAAGCACGCCAGCCATTCAGCAAATGCTGTGAGTATCCGGGGGATGTCCGGCAGATAATTTACCCACGCTGTTGTCGTCATGACCTCTCCCCCCAGTATCTTGTAAGCTCCTGCATAAATGGTTTCATGCGCGGACGGCTGATCAAAAGGTTCTCTCCGTGAACAACCGCATATTTGTCCTTCACTCCGTCTACATGCTCCATATTAACCAGATAACATTTATTGATCTTTACAAACTCCATTTTTTCCATCTCCGGCTCCACGGATTTTAACGTAGCCGAAGAGATGGCACACCCCTGCGCCGTGTGATATATCAGGTTGTGTCCCTCGCTCTCTATGTAGTAAATATCAGAGATAGCCATCCTCATCACACCGCCCTTAATAGCTATTGTAAGCCATTTTTCACTGCGCTTTTTTAATTTTTTTATCGCCCGCCCAAGCTTTTGTGAAAACGTAAAATATGGTACCGGCTTTAATATATAATCCAGCGCGCCGACCTCATATCCTTTGATGGCATACTGCGGAGAGTTTGTGATAAAAATAATAAAGACTGAAGAATCTACTTCACGTATCTCCTCAGCCGCTGTCATCCCGTCAACAAAATTCATTTCGATATCCATCAAAATGATGTCAAACTGCGCGCGATAAGACGCGGCAATTTCATCCCCGTCATGATAGACCGTAACCTCGATCTGCTCTCCGGATTCCTGCTTATATTTCTCCAGATATTTCTCTAGCACAGAGATATAACTTTCTTCATCTTCAACGATCGCTATTCTCAACATGACTATTCCTCTAGAAAAATAGGGGTGAAACACCTCTCACCCCCGGTCTAACTTGATTAATTACTGCAACGGTACACATCCGCCCATCACTGATTAGAGCTCACTCCTCGTTTAGAGTATAAATTCGTTCCTCCTGGGTTAGATTTCCTGAATGGTCCCTCACACTGTAAATGACCGAGATGGAGGAATCAATGTTTTTTCTGATCGACTTGATGGTGATGGAATCTGTCAGATCCCCGTCCACATCATCCGTGGCTGTAACTCCCTCAAAAAATATTGATATGTCTAGAGCCGAATCACCGCTCAAAGTGTATACAGACGCGGCATTTGTAAAATCAAATGTCGGTGCGGTCCTATCCTCTGACAAATAAACCATAAGACATAAAATGAGTAAAGCCGCGGCAAGTGCTCCGAGCCTTATCAGAGATTTTTTTTTGCGCCTGGCGATATCTGTTTTAAGGCGAATGCTACACATGAAAAACCCCTGATTTATACCCTGGATAAATACTCTCCGGTTCTGGTATCAATCTTGATCTTGTCATGATTATCCACAAAAAGCGGCACGGACACCTGAGCTCCTGTCTCAACGATGGCGGGCTTAGTAGCGCCCGTCGCTGTATTTCCCTTAAAGCCTGGCTCAGTCTCTATTACCTCAAGCTCAACAAAGAGAGGTGGCTCAATTGCAAATACATTTCCGTTGTGGGAGCAGATCTTTACCATCTCATTTTCTTTCACAAATTTTAACGTATCTCCGATGGCGTCAGGGGTAAGCTGAATCTGCTCAAAGCTCTCCAAATCCATGAAATAGTAGAAATCTCCGTCATTATACAGATACTGCATATCCACTCTGTCAATTCTCGCCGGCGGGAACTTCTCCGTAGGGCGAAATGACTGCTCTGTAACACCGCCGTTTTTAATATTCTTTAACTTTGTACGCACAAAAGCTGCTCCCTTTCCGGGCTTTACATGCTGAAAATCAATGATCTGATATACCTGATTATCAATCTCGATTGTAATTCCGTTCTTAAAATCTCCTGCTGAAATCATATAATATCCTCCTTGGAAAAAACATCCTACTTATTCTAGTACACCCCACTGCAAATTGTCAATACCCTATGTGGGCGGAAAGGTTTTTTACTATTCCCACAATTTCGCGGGCAATTTGTGAGGGCGTTTTTTCATCCGTCACAACCTCAAAATTTGCCGCTTCTGCGTATAGCGGAGATCTTTCTTCCATAAGAGAAAGCACCATCGCCTCCCTGTTATCACAGGCTAAAAGCGGTCTTTTAGTATCCCCCGCAAGGCGCTTTAAAATCTCTTGTGCTGAGGCTTTAAGCCAGATGACAGTACCCACGCTTTTTAAAAGCTTTCGGTTTTCCTTTTTAAGTGGCATTCCTCCACCGCAGCTTATCACGACACCGCTTAGCCCCATAAGCTCATTTTTTATAAGCTCTGTCTCAAGGCGCCGAAAGCCCTCCTCGCCTTTTTTCTTAAATATCTCAGCGATGGACATCCCCTCTATCAAAGCGATTCTCTCATCCGTGTCCACAAGGCGATATCCGTATTCTCTTTCTAAGGCCTTAGCGACGCTGCTCTTTCCCGTGCCCATAAATCCGATCAGCACAATATTATTCATCTAAGCCGCTCCTTCATCATCCTATAAGCCCCATCTATAATCTCATCTGAGAGCTTTACGTTATTCCAAAGCTCATATGCCTTAACCCCCTGATATAATAACATTTTAAGGCCTCCGATGGTCGTAGCCCCCGCCTCCTCAGAAAGCTTCATAAAAAGTGTGCTCCTTGGATTAAAAATAATCTCGACCGCCGTATGCGCCATGGCATAAAAGGCGGCATCAAGTATGGGGGCTTCATCCGTGTGCGGGCTCATGCCGATATTTGTAGACTGTATGATTATGTATCTCTTATTTCCCTCACTGGATTTATACCCTTTTATCAAAGATAGCTCATCGTAGGATAAACTCTTTGCCAACTCCCTTCCAGAAAGCTCGTTTACACGGTCTGAGAGCCCTCTTGCGCGTTTAGCAGTCCTGTTTATGATGTATATGTGCTTTGCCCCCTCATTTAAGAGCATTGCAGCGGCTGCGGCTGCCGCTCCTCCCGCGCCGATAAGTATCGCCTCACAGCCGGAAAGCTTAAGTCCCCTTTCCTTTATGGATTTTGTAAGTCCGTAAAGGTCAGTATTATAACCTTTATATCCTTTTTGCGTTCTCACCAGGGTATTTACCGCCCCCACCAGCTTTGCGGATATATCTATCTCAGAAAGCTCCTTAATAACCGCCTGCTTGTGGGGGATTGTCACATTCATGCCGAGAAACCCCATCGCCCATGCGCCCTTTATGGCCGCGCCCAAATCCTCCGGCGCCGTCTCAAGCGGTATGTACACCTCGTCGATGCCAAGCTTTTCCGAAAAGTAATTATGCATATCCGGCGACAGGCTGTGCCCCACCGGGTATGCCAGCAACCCGCACACATGACCCTTTGCGCTGATACTCATTTTAGCAGATCCCCCCTCGTTTTCTTTCTGCGGTAAAAATACAGGATAATCTTCTCTGGATAGCGCTTTAAGGCGATCTGTATTTTCTCTTTAGGATGTATCGGCTTTACCAGTATACTCTTAATACCCGCCTTGTTTGCTCCCCAGATATCCGTAAAAATCTGATCCCCTACAAAAAGCGCTTGCTCTATACGTACCCCCATCGCCTCACAGGCATAAAGATAGTTACTCTTTGACGGCTTATGTGCATTCCATACGGCATTACTCCCTACGGCTTTTGCAAAAGGGGCCACCCTTTCCTCCCTGTTATTTGAGATAAGGTATGTCACAAATCCTATTTTTCTAAGTCGCTCAAAGAAATCTATGGCATGCTCATCTGCCGGAGCGCCGTGTGGCACTATAGTGTTATCTATATCAAAAATAATTCCCCTATATCCTTTGTTATACAGCCTCTCAAATGGAATGCTGTCGATGTCATCCGCATATGCGCTGGGATAAAAAATCATGCGCCGTCTCCTTTTACTGCTTTTCTTCTTTGGATGGTTCCTCTTTTTTTTGTCCGGTTCGATTCTTTTTTAAAAGTTTCTTTAGCTCCTGAGCAAAGCTGTCCACATCTGTAAATTCTCTGTATACAGATGCAAAACGGACATAGGCCACCTCCTCTAAATCCTTTAGGTGCTCCATGACGATCTGACCGATCTTATTGCTCTCTATCTCCGTATCCGCTACCGAAAAGATAACGTTTTCCACCTCGTCTATCATCGAAGAAATCTGCTCCATGGAGACGGGACGCTTATGACAGGCACGAAGCACCCCTGCCTCTATCTTTCCCCTGTCATACGGCTCCCTTGTTCGGTCCTTTTTTACCACCATCAGTGGAAAAACCTCTATCTTTTCATAGGTAGTAAATCTCCTGCCGCAGACCTCACAGGATCTCCTTCTTCGTATGGATTTTCCATCCTCCGAGGAGCGAGAATCAATTACCTTTGTGGTCTCCTCTGCGCAAAAGGGACATTTCATATCGTTCACCTTATACCGCAGTTATGTTTTTATTGCAACACTCTTGCGGCACTCATCCTTTCCTAAAAACATTTCAGTTTATACATCGTTTATATGCTCTCTTATCTGCCTTTGTACCTGCTCCACTTCCTCTAATAGCTCTCTTGCAGACATTCTGATCGCCCCCTGTGAGAGGACGTGCAGCTGTTCAAGAGCGTCCGATGTGGCAACCGTAAATCGTGTATTTTTCCTGCCCTTCCTGACAAACTTCTCTATATACATATCCGCCGTCTCTCCCTCGCCCGTAAAGATCACCTGTATCGGTTCTTCTTTAAGAAAGGGAGTTGCCTTTTTCCCTTTTATCTTATAGGCGTCAAAGACCAGAAGAATTTTCTTTTTTGTGTAGCCGTGATAATTTGTCATAATGTCCACAAGGCTACTTATGGCAGCGTCCACGCTCACCTCTATCAGATCTCGTAAAGCTTGCCATGCAAAGCAAATATTATATCCGTCTATGATAAGAAGCTCATCCTGAGGCTTTTTCTCAGGCTTTCGTTTATATTCTGTGGCAGGCGGCTCGTCCTTTGGCGCAATCTCCCTTGCTGTTTGCATAAAGCGATATTTTTCACGCTTGCTAACCCCATATGTCCTTAAAAAGATTTCCTCAAGCTCCTTGGGATCATCCTGGGGCTTTGGCTTTTCTTTTCTGGATACGTCTTCTTGCGCCACCGTCTCAGCCGTTCCTGGGTATAGATGTTCATATTCCGTGGCACGGACATGCGCTTTTAAGTGCACCTCGTTCCAAGAAACGTAGTATCCCGCCCCGTGGGAGCAGAATACTGAATCCGGAGAATTTGAAAGATCTGCCTTTGGATCATAGGCAAATTTTTCTATAACCTCCTCGCTGTTATGACAGGGAGCGTAGCCGTTAAAGCTCATAAAAAAGCGCCCTTTTCCGGAGGTATATCTCATAAATTCTCTCTGATAGTCATAGAGAGTAATCACCGGAGCCTGTCCGCTAAGCACCGCCCATTCGCCGTCTATTTCAGGGCCAGAAACCTCTGCAAAGAGCCCCTGCAGATCCGTCATGGCTCTTCCGACAAGCGCCATGGGAAGCTCCATCCTAAAGCTGTAATACGGCTCAAGAAGTATATTCTCAGCCCGCATCAGTCCGTTTCGAACCGCCCTACAGGCAGATTCTCTAAGGTCGCCCCCGTCCGTGTGCTTTTGATGCGCCCGTCCGGCAACAAGGGTTATCTTGATGTCCGTTATGGGGGAGCCTGTCAGCACTCCTATGTGAGTCTTTTGCGACAAGCTGTTTAAAATCTGCTTTTGATATGCCGCTCCGAGGTCATCTACGCCAAGTGCGGATGTGATAGAAATGCCGCTTCCCTCATCGCCCGGCTCTAAAAGCACATGAACCTCGCCGTAATGGCGTAGAGGCTCATAATGCCCTATGCCGATAACCGCACTCTTTATAGTCTCCTTATAGACTACATTTCCAATTTCAAAATCCAGCTCCATATCAAAGCGGTCTTTTAGTATGCTTTTTAAGATTTCAAGCTGGATTTCTCCCATCAGCTGAATGTGGATCTCTTTAATCTGCTCCTGCCAGCTTACGCAAAGCGCGGGATCCTCCTCCTCAAGGATCTTTAAAGCCTTAAGTACAGCCTGCGCATTTAGCGGCGGCTCATAACAAACCCTGTAGGTAAAAACCGGCGCAAGAGCATATCCGGGCCCCTTTAGTTGCTCTCCAAGCTTTTCACCGGCATAAGTGTGATTAAGCCCTGAGACAGCGACTATTTGCCCCGGAAATGCTTCCTGTGTAAGTGTGAATTTGTTTCCGGAGTAGATCCGAAGCTGATCCGCCTTTTCTATGAGATCATCTCCTGATACGCTGTGCCTGATCTCCTCCTTTACCTTTAAGCTGCCGCCAGTGATCTTTAAAAAACTAAGCCGCATCTTTTTCTCATCATAAAAGATTTTATAGACCGTAGCGCTAAAAGCCTCCCCGTATTCTCTCATCGGCAGGTAGGTATCGATTGCTACAAGAAGCTCCTTTACTCCCTTTAACAAAAGCGCTGAGCCAAAGAAAACAGGAAAGATTTTTCTCTCAGCTAGGAGCCTTCCAATATCTGAGGCTTTTGGCTCATAGCCTTCTAAGTAGCGTTCTAAAAGTGCCTCATCACACAGGGCCACGCTTTCTAAAAAATCGTCCCCCTTATCAAAGGAAACGCAAGAATCAGAAATCCCCTTTTTTAGCCGCAAAAGCACTGCGTCCTTATCCGCTCCCGGCAGATCCATCTTATTTACAAATATAAAGGTGGGAATCTCATATTTATCTAGGAGGTTTGCAAGCGTCTGTGTATGTCCGGAGAGCTCATCCGTAGCGCTTATCACAAGAACCACTGCATCTAATACTGATAGAGTTCTTTCCATCTCCGTCGAAAAATCCACATGACCCGGGGTGTCAAGGAGCATAATGTCGGTGTCATTAAACTCTAAAAGAGCCTGCTTTGAAAAGATGGTTATTCCCCTCTTTCTCTCAAGGTCATAATTATCTAATAAGGAGTTCCCATGGTCAACTCTGCCTACCTTTCGGATAATGCCCGCCTCATAAAGGAGCGCCTCCGACAGCGTTGTCTTTCCCGCGTCAACATGGGCCACAAGTCCTACGCACAATCTCTTTTTTTGCCGTTTACTCATCACTCATCCTTAAAGCCGTCGGCATCAGTTTTTACCAAATTCAGCCAGCACAAGTCCCGGGTTTCGCTCCTCCACCATGCGCACACTCCAGCTGTTTATAAAAAGCAAAAGCGGTCTGTCCTTTAGGTCTTTGATCCGCTTCATATCAGTGGTTCCGACAATCTTTGAAACGTCTATGTCATCGTTTTCAATCCAGCGGATATATTCATAGGGGAGCTGTTCTAAGCGGATTTCTACGTTATACTCATTCTTAAGCCTGTACTCGAGTACCTCAAACTGTAGCACGCCCACCACTCCTACAATGATCTCCTCCATTCCGGTGTTAAACTCCTGAAAGATCTGTATAGCGCCTTCCTGGGCGATCTGGCTAATTCCCTTGATAAACTGCTTGCGCTTCATGGTGTCCATCTGGCGCACCCTTGCAAAATGCTCCGGCGCAAATGTGGGTATTCCCTCAAAGCACACCTTTTTATCCGCCAAACAGAGCGTATCGCCTATTGAAAAAATACCCGGGTCAAACACGCCGATGATATCCCCGGCATACGCCTCCTCCACAATCTTTCTGTTCTCCGCCATCAGCTGCTGTGGCTGGCTAAGCCGAAGCTTTTTATTTCCCTGAAGGTGAAAAACCTCCATTCCAGCCTGAAACTTTCCGGAGCAGATCCTCATAAACGCGATTCTGTCCCTGTGCGCCTTATTCATGTTTGCCTGAATTTTAAAGACAAATGCTGAAAAATGTGGATCAAACGGATCGACCACTCCCTCCTTGCTGGTTCTCTCTAAGGGCGCGGTGGTCATATTTAAGAAATGGCGTAGGAAGGTCTCCACACCGAAATTTGTTAGCGCCGAGCCAAAAAACACAGGAGATAGACTCCCTAAGCTGACGCGCTCCTGATCAAACGGATCACACGCGCCGTCTAACAGCTCTACATCCTCCGTAAGCTTTTCGTATGCGATATCTCCGATCAGCTCTCTGGCGTTTTCAATATCCGCTTGCTTTTTCTCAACCTCCTTCATTCCGGCATTTGCGGCGGTGAAGGTTGATATCTTCCCTAGATCCCTCTCATAAACGCCCTGAAAGCTCTTGCCGCTTCCGATGGGCCAGTTGATGGGGCATGTTCTGATGCCCAACACACTTTCAATCTCATCCATAAGGTCAAACGGATCGTTTGCCTCTCTGTCCATCTTGTTGATAAAGGTAAAAATAGGGATGTGACGCATGGTGCAGACCTTAAACAGCTTGATGGTCTGTGCCTCAACACCCTTTGAGGCGTCGATCACCATAACCGCAGAATCCGCCGCCATGAGCGTCCTATATGTATCCTCTGAAAAGTCCTGATGCCCCGGAGTGTCAAGGATGTTTATGCAATATCCGTCATATTCAAACTGCATTACAGATGAAGTGACGGAGATTCCTCTCTCCTTTTCAATCTCCATCCAGTCGGAGACTGCGTGCTTTGCGGTCTTTCTGCCCTTTACAGAGCCTGCTAAGTTGATGGCTCCTCCGTAGAGGAGAAATTTTTCTGTGAGCGTGGTCTTACCGGCATCCGGGTGCGAGATTATCGCAAATGTTCTTCTTCTGTTTATTTCATGCTGTAGATCAGACAACTTAAACCTCCAAAATCTCGTATTTCTCAGCCCGCATTTTTCTGATAGATAAAAAAGAGCCCCTTTAGTAAAAGATCATCGTCATAGATGATCTGCCTGCTGCAATATGGGAGAATAAAGCGTGTAAGTCCTCCCGTTGCTACCACAAGGGCGCTCTCGCCAAGCTCCTCCTCTATGCGCGCGATAATCCCCTCCGCCATCGCAGCGTTGCCGTAGACAATGCCGCTTCTCATGCAGTCGATGGTATTTGTTCCAATAACTTTTTTTGGCGCAGTGAGACTGATCATGGGAAGCTGAGCTGTTCCGCTGGCAAGTGATTCTAAGGCCACCTTAAGGCCGGGCGTGATCATGCCGCCAAGAAAGCTTCCCTTTTTGTCTATGACAGAGATTGTCGTTGCTGTCCCCATATCAAAGATGATCATTGGTCTTGGCTCTTTTTGATAAAGCCGTATCGCCGCCACGGCAGCCACCACCATGTCAGCTCCTAAGGTTGCGGGATTGTCGATTAGAATATTTAGACCGGTCTTTACACCCGGCCCTACTACCATCGGTTTTTTTCCAAGAACACGCTCGGCAGCCGCGCACACAGTCTGTGACACAGGCGGAACAACAGAGGAGATAATGCACCCTTCAATCTCCTCCGTCTTAACACCTCTAAACTCCAAAATATTTTTAAAGAAAATGGCGTATTCAAGGTCAGTCTTGTCGGTGTCCGTTGAAACCCTCTCCGTAAAATACGTCTTTTTTTCGTCTATTCCGCCAAACACTATATTTGTATTTCCAATATCAATCGCAAGGATCATCGCTTCTCCCATGCACTCATTAAAAGCCGCTTATAAAGCCGCCACCTTTTCCTTGAGTGCCTCATTCTTTTTTATTACCGCATCAATCATATCCTTCTTGGCTGTCTCAAGTTTCTTTGCCAGAACATCGTCCGATAAAGCCAGCATTTGAACTGCCAAAATTGCGGCATTTTTCGCTCCATTTATAGCCACCGTAGCCACGGGAATTCCCGGGGGCATCTGAACTGTCGCAAGCAGTGCGTCAAGTCCCTCAACGGATGATTTAACAGGAATGCCGATGACCGGAAGCGTAGTATGCCCTGCGATAACTCCGGCAAGATGCGCCGCCATACCTGCCGCGCAGATGATAACGCCAAAGCCATCTTCCTTTGCGCTGGCCGCAAACTGGCTTGCAAGCTCCGGCGTCCTGTGCGCACTCATAACCTTGCATTCAAACGGAACCCCGTAAGCCTTTAATTCTGTCATCGCTCCCTTTACGATGTCAAAATCACTGTCGGAGCCCATGATAATCGCTACCTTTTTCATAGTCATCTTCCTCGCTTCTTAATTTTTAGCCAATGCCTAGGATAGTATAACCCCTAAGGGTCTTTTTTACAAGGGATTTTAAAAAACAAAAAATTGGGCTGTGGAGATTATTTTCATCCTCACAGCCCGTTTTTACTATTCAAATTCTTCTCTGTAGCACCCAAGCTCTTGCCGGATGGCATCTAGGGGAAAGCCCTTTGATAAAAAGAAGCGCATCTGCCTAGCGTACTCCTTTGGCTCTTCCAAATTCACGCCTTTACAGCGCTTTTCTACCAGCTTTTTTAGCGCCCCCATCTCACGCTCCGCCCCGTCCTCAAGCTCTTTTTCGATAATATCCCTTTCTATCCCTTTAGCAAAAAGCTCTGCACGCAACTGCCTGATACTCTTAGAGCTTCCACGGCTTTCAATGTATCGCGCCGCATAGCTGATATCATCTAAAAAGCCGTATTCGGTAAGGAGTTCTATCACCCGGTCGATAATCTCCTTCGGATAATACCCCTCCCGCAGCTTTTTCTTAAGCTCCTGTGTTGTATAGCTCTTAGCGCCGAGGAGATATTCCGCCCTTGATACCGCCCGCTTTATGAGCACCTGCTGGCAGATCTCTTCATATACACCATCCGAAAGCTCCGCTTCCTCCTCAATATGATAGGCAGAAAGCTCCGCCCTGTACAGTGGAATGGTACATTCCTCTCCGTCTAGGAGAATGTGCACCGCATACCGCCCTTTTTTTAAGGGCTCAATCCTCAGAACCTTCATTTTCCTGGCTCTCCGGCGCAACTAAGGCGAAGTGCTCTCTCACCTTCCTATCAACCTCCTGCATTATCTCAGGATGCTCTGAGAGGAAAAGCTTTGCATTTTCACGTCCCTGTCCGATTTTCTCATTATTGTACGCATACCAGGCGCCGCTCTTTACGACAATACCCACGCCGGACGCCAAATCCAGCAGATCTCCGACTGTTGAAATGCCCTTGCCGTACATAATGTCAAACTCCGCCTCCTTAAAAGGAGGCGCAACCTTATTCTTGACCACCTTGATCCTTGTGCGGTTACCGATAACCTCCCCGCCCTGCTTGATCTGCTCTCCACGGCGCACCTCAAGACGCACGGAGGCGTAGAATTTTAGCGCGCGCCCTCCCGTGGTAGTCTCCGGGTTTCCAAACATCACACCGATCTTTTCACGGAGCTGATTTATAAAAATGACAATGCAGTTGGTCTTGCTGACAACAGCGGTCAATTTTCTTAGAGCCTGGCTCATCAGACGCGCCTGAAGACCCATATGGCTCTCTCCCATCTCTCCGTCTATCTCCGCCTTTGGCACCAGCGCTGCCACAGAGTCCACGATCACAATGTCCACCGCACCGGAGCGCACCATGGTTTCTGTGATCTCAAGCGCCTGCTCTCCGTTATCCGGCTGAGATATATAAAGGTTGTCAATATCCACTCCTATATTTTTTGCATAAACCGGATCCAGAGCGTGCTCAGCATCTATAAAGCCGGCTATGCCGCCTCTTTTTTGCACTTCCGCTACCATGTGCAAAGCCACAGTGGTCTTACCGCTGGACTCAGGTCCGTAGACTTCAACTATTCTTCCTTTAGGAACGCCGCCCACACCAAGCGCAATATCAAGGCCTAAGGAGCCTGTTGGAACAGCCTCCACATTTATCTGACGCTTAGGGTCACCGAGCTTCATCACAGAGCCTTTTCCATATGCCTTCTCTATCTGCGAAATGGCAGCATCCAGAGCTTTTTGTCTGTCTTCTAATTGCATGTTTTTTCTTCCTTTCCTTAAGGCACTGTATGTCTACCGCACCCAAACATTTGTTCGCCTGCGACTATCATACTATCTCCCATAAAATTTGTCAAGCACAAAAACCGATTTTCTTTCACGGGGATTAGCTGCCGCCAAATGAGGGACAGCTCTGAAAGGTGCGAGCACACCGGTATTTGAAAAGGTATTATCAAAAGCAAGGCTATAAGCCGGGTTATGTACTCTTACGAGTGATGATCATCTATCTAGGCCATCCGTCGCCGGATGGCTCAAGCGACATACCTGAAACTGACGGGCCGCCATATGTTTCTTTTTGTCTTGCTTCGGATGGGGTTTACATATGCCCCGGACGTTACCGGCCGGGCGGTAGTCTCTTACACTGCCCTTCCACCCTTACTCCTAGTATTGGAGCGGTACATTTCTGTTGCACTAGCCTTAGAGTTGCCTCCACCAGACGTTATCTGGCATCCTGCCCTGCGAAGCCCGGACTTTCCTCACCTGCGTATACGCAGCCGCGACCATCCACCTTACTTTTGACAAATACGAGCTAATTCTAATATGTTTTTTTTTCATTGTAAAGAGTTTTTAAATTAAAACCCTGATTTCCCTCTCAAGAGCAAATGAATATATGTACGCCTCCTTTACGGGTAGTTTTATCGCCTGCTCAAGCGCCTTAGCATAGTAAAACAGCTGATCCTTATAGCGGGCGCGAAGTTTTTCTTCTCCCCCTTCCCCAGGCACATAATCTGTCTTATAATCCACAAGCACAAGGCCGTCTGACTCCTTAAAAAAGCTGTCGATGATTCCTCTCACCAAAATACGCTCATCATCTTCTCCTTCTGATACAGTACCGTCATCCGATATAAGCCCTCCTGCAGATACGCCAAGTAGAAAGGGCTGCTCCGCATGATACTTTCCTAGCCTTGCCGCCGTGCACATGCGCTCTGCTAGGGGTGATCTAAAAAACTTCTTAATATCCTCGCCAGAAACCAGCCATATCTCCTCCTCGCTGATACTCCCCTGCTCCTTCATGAAGTGCAGCTGGTCTGATACATACTCATCCCTTTCTTTATCATCCGCCTCCAAGGGGTATTCCGAAAAATTAAACAGCTGTAAAACCCTATGATATGCCGTACCCCTCTTAGCTCCGCTCTTTTTTCCCGAAATCCTTGAGCGGTCTGTATCTGCCATAACGGATAGAGCTTCCTCCTCATCATAGGCAGCCCTTTTTAACTCCGTGACAGACATAGCTGCATGTAGCTTAGTAAGCCTCTCATGGGGATATGACCAGCTTAGGATTTTAAATAGCTTTTCTGAAATATCCCCCTCGTCCTCTTTTATCTCCTCATATACGAGAGGCTTTATGCTTATCTGATCTTTAAAAATTTTCCTAACCGCAAGCGAAAAATCACTTGAGCTTAACAGTAAGTGATTGCCCTCTAAGATGTCCGCCGTGCAGTCTTTTTCGTTATTTTCATCCCAGGAAAATAACGCTGGCATAACCCAGTCAAGAAAGCTCTTTGCCGATGAGAGAACCCTTGATGAAAGAGTTCCAGAAAAGCCCTTCCCATCCGCTATCCATTTTTTTAGCTGAGCGTCCATATCCTTTATCGCCCCTGTGATGATTAACAGCTCCTTTGCCCTGGTCATGGCGACATAGAGCACCCTCATCTCCTCCTCAAGAAGAGCGCTCCTCTTTTTTTCGCGCATAACAGCTTTCTTTATACTCTTAGCGCGGTATCTAATCCTGGGATTTAAAATATCCGCCCCTATGCCGTATTTTTCATCTAAGAGCACCGATGCGTTTAAATCCATCCGATTAAAACCAGCGTTCATGTTTGCCAGAAATACAACCGGAAATTCAAGCCCCTTACTCTTGTGAATGGTCATCATCCTCACCGCATCCACATCTTCATCGCTTCCCGCGGGAATATCCTCCTCTACATCATATTTTCTCATTCTGTCAATGTATCGGATAAAGTTAAACAGTCCGCGATAGCTTGTCTCCTCATAGGCACGGGCTTTGGCGACCAGTATATCCAGATTCTTAATCCGCTTTTTTCCCTGTGGAAGCGCCATCACATAGTATCTATAGCCCGTCTCCTCAAAGATGCGAAGGAGAAGCTCATGGATGGGCAAAAACCTTGAAAGCCGGCGGTATTTCTCAAGCTGTACAAAAAATCCGTCAAGCTTTTTAGAGTTTTCTCTTTCTGCCATGCAGCAGGAATAAAAGCTATTAGAATAACCTTTACCCACACCGCCAAGACGTATATCTGCCAGCTCCTGCGCGCTAAAGCCGCCAAAAGCGCTTCTCATCACACCGGCAAGAGGAATATCCTGCAGAGGATTGTCTAGTAAGCGCAGGTAATTTAGAACATCCACCACTTCCACAGAACTAAAATAGCCGGTCTCATTTTCCACATAAACCGGTATTCCCATCTCCTTTAAAACCCTGACAAAGCTTTCCTGTGTGGCAGAAAGTGACCGCGTAAGTATGGCGATATCATTAAATTTAACAGGACGCATTTTTCCAAGCTTCCCATCATAGACCATGAACGGATCAGCGGGATTTACCAACTGCAAAATCTTTGCCCCAAGCATTCTCGCCTCATGCTCCTTGTTATTATAGCCCGTGGTGTCAGACATAAGATCATCCTCTTTTGCGCTATCATCACCCTTAGCATCATCGCCAAGGCCAAGAAGCATTACCTCTAAATCCGCGATATCTTTACTTCTTTGCGGCATACTCGCCATTGGCTTTAGGGCAGCATTTTTATCATAATCTATTCCTCCAAGCTCCTTTATCATAATCCGGGAAAAAATCATATTGATAGCGAGTAGCACGCTGCTTCTGCTTCTGAAATTTTCCGAAAGCTCTATCTTACAAAGTTTTTCTTCGTCTGATGAACTATAGGAATTATATTTTTCTAAAAAGAGCCCCGGTCTTGCCTGTCTAAAGCCGTAGATACTCTGCTTTACATCCCCGACCATAAAGCGGTTTTCTTCTCCGAAGCGCTCCTTGCTTATGGCAAAAAGTATCGCCTCCTGTACCAGATTGCAGTCCTGATACTCATCCACCAGAACCTCTCTAAAACCTGCGGCATAGGTGTCTGCGACATCACTTGGGGCATCGTCATTATATAAGAGTGCCAGAGCCATATGCTCCAGATCTGAAAAATCACAGATGGAAAGCGCTCTTTTTCTCTCATCAAAGCGCTCAGAAAAAAGCCTTACCAGGCGTACCATCTCATGCCGCATGGGCGCCATCTCATCCGCCTCCCACATAAGCTGCCTTTTGCTACAGCCCCTAGAAAGCTCCTTAAGCGCCTTTATTCCATCCTTTATCTGGTCTCTAATATCAAAGGCTTCTTTTATTAAATCCTCTAACCCTAAAGCCTCTGCCTTTTCATCTTTATTTAGAGTGGGCTTTCTATCAAATGAAATCTCAGATACGGCGCGGGACAGAGCAGATAGTTCTTCTATCTGCGCAGCATGACTAAGAACTGTGGCATCCTTTTTAAAGAGCAGAACATACTTTGACGGAAAACCCTCTCGTAGCGCCATTTTTTCTGCCCCTAGAGCCATCTCATAAAGCTCTAACAGGCGCTTAAGGATCATCTGCTTAAGATCATCCGCCCACTCTAAATTGTCCGAAAGACAGTTATCAAGCCATTTTCCTGGAAAAGGGTAGCTTCTTGAATACTCATAGAGATTAAGGATAAGCTCCGTCACTTTCTCATCGTCCATCCCCTTCGCATACATATCGCGAAAATTCAAGAACGATTCCACTTGTGCAGCATACTGCTCCTCAAATATCTCCTCCAGTATATCCGCCTTCATCAGGGCAAGCTCCCCCATATCCCCAAGCCTGAAATTCGGATCGATATCTAATCTAAAAAACTGTTCCCTGATCATCTTTAGACAAAAGCTGTGGATGGTTGAGATGTTTGCACTAGGTATCAGCCCTATCTGGCGCGTGATGTTTGTGTTATCAGGCTCATCTAAAAGCATTTCCTCCAAGCTTTGGCGAAGTCTCTCCTTCATCTGCGCCGCAGCGGCATTTGTAAAGGTCACCACAAGAAGTTGATCTAAGTCCACCGGATAAAGTGGATCTGTGATCTTCTTTATGATATGCGCCGTAAGCACGGCAGTTTTTCCACTGCCCGCTCCGGCTGCCACCAAGAGATTTCCGCCAGAAAACTTTATAATTCTCTCCTGATCCTTTGTCCACTTAAAGTCCAATTTCACTCCTCCGGTTGGTTTTCAAAAAACTCCTTCATATTCTGCTCCCCGATCCTTCTGTACTGATAGCCAAAAAAACTGGTATTAAACCCGCATATCTGCCTGTACTCACAGTAATCACAGGGCTTTTTCCCTTTGTAAAGATACGGATTTGCCTCCACTTTGCCGTTAAGCATCTCGCCCTCAAGCCTTACCGTCTGTTTTTTTGCTTCATCCATCAGCCGCCAAAGGTTCTTTTCAGATGTCACCGGGGCAGAAGAGTAAATTCCCCCATCATTTTTAAGCCTAAGTCCATCCAGCACGCGAGATTTTTTATAGGATGACAGATCTGACTCAAACAGCCTTATGGATTCTTCATCGCCATTTAAAATGCCGTTTAAGCGCATCATCTCCATCTGGCGAGTGCGCACCAGCGCTTCAATCTCCTTTTGGGTAAGATCATTTAGCTCTTCTCTTTCTATCTCCGGCACTGGCTCTGTGATATGATAGTAAAAAGCCCCCGCCGGTTTTAAGGCGCTTCCCTTAGAGAGAGCCGCATACAGATAGAGCATGAGCTGAAGCTGCAGGCCGTTTACAAGCTTAGTAAAATCAAGCGAGATATTTCCGGTCTTATAATCCACTATCCTGACATATCTGCTGCCATCTTCGCCCATCGCCTCATCAAGCCTGTCAATCTTTCCCATAAGGAGCATGGGACTGTCCTCTATTTTTATTGGCGGATACTGGCTCATGCCCTTCATGCCAAAAGCCATCTCCGTTGCCGCAGGCGAGTACTCCCCCGCTTTTAGCTGCGCTATAACAGCGTCTAAGTTAAACCTTATAACATCCCCCATCCGCTTTCTGATATGATCATTTTTAAAGCTTGCATCAAATAGGTCTGATGTAAAGCCCTCCATGGCATGGCGAATTCCCTCCGCCGTGAGCCTGAGCTTATCCTCCTCACTAAGAGCTTTTATACTCAGTCCATCCCTTTTTATAACCCTGAAAATCCAGTCAAAGGCGTCATGATAGAGATTTCCCATATCTGTATGGGCAAGACGATATTCCTGTCTTTCGTTTAGGAAAAGCCCGTATTTTAAGAAATGCGCCATCTGACAGGCGGCAAATTTTTCAAGATGCGTAACGCTTGTGATGGGCGGCTGTGAAAAAAGCTGTTTTGCAGTGGAATCATCTATTTTCTCCGCACGCCTTCCAACTGCCCTTGCCTCATCTATCAGCTTAAGCTCACCAGCATAGCCCGGTTGATTTTCATAAAAACGGTAAAGCCCCTTAAAGTTTTTATTCTTACCCGCAGCCAGAATCTCAAGGCCCTGGCGCACATGGTAGAGTTCCTCATTCTCAGATATTTTAGCTGCGTTTGGAAATATCCTCTGTATCTGTCCAAGGATATATGAGGCGTGTAGCTTATTTCCATCCTCCCCCTGTCTGCTGTAGCTTAAAAAAAGCTTGTGGGAAGGCTTTGTGATGGCGCGGTAGACGTAGAACTTATCCGTAAAGCTCTCCTTTTTGGCAGTGGGCGCAAGGTTGATTTTTTCTGCCTCAAGCTCCTCCCTGTCCGCATCATTAAGAAGCCCCCCTGCTCCAATCACGGAAGGAAAGCTCCCCTCATTCATCCCTATGACAAAAACCGCCTTTACGTTTGGCAACCTGCTTCTGCGCAGATCTCCGATGATAAGGCAGTCAAGGGTGGGCGGCACAATACCTGCGCTACTCTCATCCAGTCCGGTTTTAAATATGTCCACCAGCTCCTTTAGGGATATATGCTCCTGCCCGATCATCTCATCCATCTGGGTCATAAGCGTCTTGATATGCTCATGGACCTGTTCGTATTCCTGGGATAGCTGTGCCTCCCCTCTATCCATAAGCGTTTCTGAAAGCTGTTTCATTCTATCAGAAAATCCGACACTCTCCATCCAGTCACGCAAAGCTCTAAGGCGCTCGCTTACACTTAGGCGACCCTTAATGGATTTATTAAGATTAAAAAGCGGCTTACAAAGCGCCGTCTTTTTTTCATTAATACGCTCTAACTCTTTTTCCGTAATAGTCCTAGGCTTCCACTCCCACTTTTGCTGATATTTTTTTAGTCCCCGTATGCCCGCCGCAAGACAGTAATTTTCCATTAGATCGATGGTATAAAGGTCATCAAAAAAGCCGCATTTTAGATATCTAAAAACCGCTTCATATGAAAAATTATCCAGGACAGCCTCCATGGCTCCGATGGCTGCCTCCACTCCGATATTTCCCTTTAGACTATGGCGATTATCCCCAAAATACGGTATGCCCGCCTGCAACAGCTTCCTCTCTAAGATATGGCCGTATGTGTGCATATCCGTGGTGACGATGGCAAAATCCTTATACCTCCACCCGCGCTCTCTCACAAGCTTTAAAAGTTGCGCGCAGACCATCTCCACCTCATCGGTCGGGTTCTTTGCCTCCATAAAAACCACATCCTCTGTTGGCTTTAGGTAGACGCCCCTTGTCTGCTCATAATGGCGCTCTAAAAACCGGATTTCAGCGCTTTCATAATAATCCGTTTTTTCCGAAAACCACATGGGACTTTGTACGGATAATCCTAAGTCACCTGAAAGCTTTGTGAGCGCATTTATCGTCTTTTTTGAAAGATGAAAAAGGGCATTCTCATCGGACATTGTCCGATACTGCCCTTCTGACATATCTAAGATTACATAAACCTCGCGGCACCTGGCAATCAATTCCTGGATTAGTTTTAGCTGCACAGGTGTAAAATCTGAAAAGCCGTCAAGGATGATGACGCTGTTTTTTAAAAGCGCAGAGCGCGGAACACACTTTATAAGCTCCGGCATCAGATTCTCAGCGGTGATATAGGTATCCGCCAAAGTTTTATTCCACTCACCAAGGATTACTAAGAGATCATGAAGCTTTGCATAAAGCTGTGGTTTATTAAAAAGACCCTCGCCCCCTCTTTTTAGGGTATCCGCATCCATCTGATACTGAGAAAATTCCGACAGCACTGATTTTAGCTTCTCGATAAATCCGCCTCGCGATGCGCCGCCTTTAAAGATCATAAGGTCATCCTCAACCTTTATGAGGGTCTTTCTAAGGAGCATGCTCTTTCCCACCTCGTCTAAGACCACGGGGACAAGTACGTTTTCCTCCTCAAAAATGCGGTATGCCAGTCGCTTAAAGCCCATAACATCCACGCCAAACAGACTGTGGCGCGGATGAATTCTCACCAGCTCCTGCTGCGCGCTAAGACCAGCCTGCTCCGGGACCACAAATATGTAATTATACTCCGGGTGCTTTTCGCTCTCGGCAATTATCCTGTTATACATGCCGTAAGATTTTCCCGACTTGGCTCTACCCAGAACAAACTGCAGCTTCATACTTTAAAAACGCTTCCTCCTATAAATTCACGAAGAATGGAATCCTTTGGTATATCTGTCTCTGGAAGCACCAGAAAATAATCCAAAAACTTTAACAATCTCTTTGCCTCCTGATACTCCGGAGAGTCCTTTGGAACGGAAAACAGCAAAGGCTCCGCGTAGGGCTTTAATACGGACAGCTCATAGATCTGAGCGGAGTTAAACACCACATCCGCCGTCTCCTGGAAGGGGAATATATTTTTCTCCTCACCCCTGCGGACACTTGGCCACTGCTTGATTGTCTTTTGTGCAGAGGTGTTTCTGTTTGCCGCGTCCCGCACCATGCGCCTGATAAGCCTTCCGTCCGTGGTGGAAACACGGTTATGCTCATCCACATTTAGCTGCGTCAGCGCACTGACGTAGATCTTAAACATATTTTCCTTAGGAAGCACCGGATAAAGCGCATCATTTAGGCAGTGTATCCCCTCGATAACCAGTATATCCTCACTGCCAAGCTGTAGAAATTCTCCGCGATACTCCCTGTGCCCTGTCTTAAAATTATATCTCGGAAGTTCAACGCGCTTTCCGTCCAAGAGATCCTTCATATTTTTGTTAAAGGTCTCTACATCTATGCTCTCCAAATCCTCAAAATTTGGATTTCCATCCTCATCCCTTGGGGTGTTCTCGCGGTCGATAAAATAATCGTCCACCCCGATCGGATGGGGCTTTAAGCCGTGAGCTGACAGCTGTATGGATAACCTGTGTGAAAAGGTTGTCTTTCCAGAGGAGGATGGCCCTGCGACCATGATAAACTTTATATTTTTATTCGCCTTGATTTTCGCAGCGATATCCGAAAGCTTCTGATCCTGCAAAGCCTCCTGGATGAGAATCAAATCCTGTATTCTGCCATCGACGATGCTCTCGTTTAAATCCGCCACCGTTCCCACGCCAAGCCTATTGCTCCACCTCTCGGATTCCATCAGCACCTGCGCCACTTTATTCTGAGGCATAAAGGGAGGAACGCTTTTCGGGTCCGATGTGGTTGGCATCTGTAACACCAGCCCCTCACCGTACTGGTAGAGCTTAAAATACTTTAAAAGTCCTGTGGAGGGCAGCATATACCCGTAGAAATAATCATAAAAGCCGTCCAAGTCGTAAATATTCACACTTGAGACACGCCTAAAGCGAAACAACCTCTCCTTGTCATACATGCCAAGCTTATGAAAGAGGGAGATGGCATCGTCTGTTGAGAGATAAAACTTTTTGATCGGCAGATCTTCCTCAACAAATCTCTTCATGCATGCCTCAACCTCTGGGAGAAGCTCTGTTAGCGTCCTGGTTTTTAAAAACTCACCGCGCGGCTCTATGTAATATCCCTTGCTGACAGAAAAATTAACCGTCACCTTTGTGATCTTATCACGTCCCGCCACCTTAAAAAAAGCTTTTAAAAACATTAAAACCATGCTTCGCCTGTATGCCTCAAGCCCCAGCGGATCATCCGCCGTGACAAACCGGATCACACCGTCACCTGCCACCACAGCGGACAATTCCTTTAGCTTGTGATCGTGAAAGGCAAGAAAAATCTCCTGATCATATTCATTCTGAAAATCCTTTGCAATATCCAGATACCTTATCCCTTCCGGATATTTATAAGTCTTTGCTCCAACCGTAATATCAAGCATTAAACCACCTCCAACATTACTGATATCCTCTTTTTTCACATAGCAAAGAGGATGTTGGCCTCATTCATTTTCCCCTAAAATAGCCTTCCGCCTCCGTTATTTTCTCAAAGTACAGCTTAAGCTCATCAATTCTTTTTTTTGCATTTTCTGTAGAAAGCCCCAAAAGCTCTTTAAGCACTCCGTCATTGATCTTTTTTTCACGCTGTAAAAACTCATATAGGAGCTTATCTTTTTTTTCTAAGAGATGCCTTCCAAAATGGAGCTCACAGGGAGAATACTCCTTTTCTTCCTTTCCCTCATGCGCCTGAATTATAAAATAATACTTTCCAGAATCCTCTACCATCCACTCCTGGCCGATCTTATAGCCCATCTGCAAGAGACTCTCCCGAAAGAAAAAGAGCTCGGACTGGGGGCTTAAGAGGAGTCTTTTCGCGCTCTTAAACACCTCCGGCTTATCCTCCATGATCCTGCATATTAATCTCCCCCCCATGCCGGTAATGCAGATCACATCCGCTTCACCGACACGCAGCATGCTAGCTCCATCTGAAAGGCGAAGCTCGATTCTTTCTTCAAGTCCTTCCCGTAATACATTCTCCCTCGCTCTCATTAGAGGACCTTTTCGCACATCCATTCCTATCACCCGTTTTGCCCTACGCATACGTATAAGGCCGATTGGCAGATATGCGTGATCCGTTCCGATATCCGCCACGCAGTCCGCGTATCCGACACACTCTAAGATCATCTCAAGTCTTTTTGACATCACCTTTATCCATTCTCTTTTGGGTTTTATCGCATTTCCTAATCCAGTGTAATCTGAAGCTTTTGCAATTCATTCATTGCATTTATAATGTTTTGCAGCTCACCGATATCGGCACTTGCCGCTCTGCGCTCTAGACTATCCCGCATAACGCGGGTTAGAGCCTCTGTAAAAGCCCGGCTTTTGTCCCGCCCTGAAAGCTCCTGCGGCAGATGCATCTGAAACAGCGCCGCCGCTTCCTTATATTCCTCCTGATCATTTATAAAAGAGTTTAAAATCTGACCGGGATTTACGCTCCCCTCTCTTGCCTGCTCAAAGATTTTTTTTGCCACCCGCTGATACAGTGGCGCAGAAAAATCATTTTCACTAATCAGGTCAGAAATCTTTTTAAACACTGCCGGTTCCTCTGTGATCCATGTTAGCAGTAAGCGCTCTGCCTTGTGCGTTCCATCCTCTGTGGTGCTCTTTTTCTGGGTTTTCTTCGGTGGGATATACTCCCTTTTGGCAGGCTCAAGCCTTGAACCTAAGGTATTAACCTTTCGCTTCATCTCCATAAAGTCGATCCCGTATTCACGGCAGACCGCCTCCATGTAATTTGTCCTCTCAAGCTCATCGCTAAATGACAGAAGCCTTCTTGCAATCTGGTCATAAAACGCGGTCTTTTGTGATGGGTCAGAAAGGTCATAATCTGCCTTCATGCATCCCATCTCAAATAAAAATCCGTTTCTTGCCCCATCGATGCGCTCCTTATAGGCATCTGCTCCGAGATTTTTTATAAACTCGTCCGGATCCTTATAGGGCTTCATGTCTAAAACCTTTACTTCAAGCCCCGCCTCGCTAAGGAGCGGCAAAGCACGCAGTGCAGCCTTTATTCCTGCCCCGTCACTGTCAAAGGTTAAAACCACACGGTTTACATACCTCTTAATTAGCGATGCATGATTTATGGTAAAAGCTGTTCCAAGCGCCGCCACCGCATTTGTAAAGCCCGCCTGATGAAGAGCAATGACGTCCATATATCCCTCGCATATGAGGAAATAGTCCTGACGACTCTTTTTTGCTGCATGAATGCCGTACAGATTTCTGCTCTTGTCAAAAATCTTTGTCTCCTGTGAGTTTAAGTATTTGGGTTCCCCATCTCCCATCACCCGCCCACCAAAGGCGATCACCCGATTATTCATATCCATAATCGGAAACATTACTCTGTTCCAGAATACGTCCTTTACGCCGCGCTCAGAAAACCTCACCAGACCGGATTCCTTTAGCTGCTCATCTGTGTAATTCTTGTTTTTCAGATACTGATAAAGCCCCGCGGATGTGCTCTGGGCAAAGCCTAGGCCAAAGCTTTTTATTGTCGTCTCTAAAAGGCCTCTCTCTGTAAAATATTTAAGCCCCCTTGCTCCCTGAGGGCTATACAGAGACATATAGTAATATTTGGCGGCATCCCTGTGAATATCTAACAGAGCGCGCTTTAAATCCGCAGACTTTCTCTCCTGCGGCGTATACTCCTCTTGAGGCAGGGATATCCCGGCTCTGTCCGCTAAAGCATTTATTGCCTCCGGAAAGCTCATATTCTCATATTCCATCATGAAGGTGAATACATTTCCGCCAGCCCCGCATCCAAAGCAGTAGTACATCTGCTTTTGCGATGACACGGCAAAAGAAGGGCTTTTTTCATTATGAAAAGGGCATAGTCCAAAATAGGTGCTCCCCCTCTTTTTTAGCTGAACATAGGAACCGACCACGCTTAAAATATCGCTCCTGCCACGCACCTCCTCTATGATTTCATCAGAATAATACATACGCTTCTCCACTACTTCCATCCATTTGGTATAAATAACTCTTCAAAACGCTTTGTGGCATAAAAATCCGTCATTCCGGCTATATAATCACTAACCACTATCTCATAGGGTTCGTTCTCCTTCATGCAAAGCTCTATGTATTCATTGGGAAGAAGCTCCCAGTTTTTCAGGTAATACGCATAAAGCATACGAAGCATTTCCTGCGCCTTTTTTTCCTCCGACTTTACAATCTCATTTTTATATACCCGCGTAAACATAAAATCCCTAAGGCCAAACATTGCCGTGCCGACCTCACTTGACTGCATAATCTGTGACTTATCATAACTGTTTATGATCACATCATGTATTATGTTATTTAGGCGGTCATGTACGGAACGACCAAGAACCTGCGTATAGACCTTTGGAAGCTCATCCTCATCTAAGACGCCCGCCCTTATGGCGTCATCTATATCATGATTTATGTAGGCAATCTTGTCGCTGATGCGCACAACCTGTCCTTCAAGGGTGGTGGGATTAGACTGCGTGCCATGGTTTTTGATGCCATCCAAAACCTCCCATGTAAGGTTTAGTCCATCCCCATTATTTTCCAGTTTTTCCACCACACGCACGCTTTGCTCACTGTGCCAGAAATTCCTTCCTATCTTTTCTAAGAGCTCATTTAAAACCCTCTCACCCGCATGGCCAAACGGCGTATGTCCAAGGTCGTGCCCTAAGGCGATTGCCTCAGTCAAGTCCTCGTTTAAGCGCAAAGCCTTGGCGATGGTTCTTGCAATCTGCGTCACTTCCAAGGTATGGGTCATGCGCTCCCTGTAGTGATCTCCCTCTGGTGCCAAAAACACCTGTGTCTTGTGCTTAAGCCTTCTAAAGGCCTTGCAGTGAATAATGCGATCTCTATCCCTCTGATATTCCGTTCGTATATCGCAGGGGCGCTCAGTGCGCGCACGCCCACGACTCTTGGTGCTTTTTGATGCATATTCAGAGAGAACGGAATTTTCCAGTTCCTCAGTCATCTGACGGATATTCAATATTTTCTCCCCTCCGGCGTCCTCATATTCAGCGGCCGCTCATCTTAAAGATTTAGTTCTCCCTCTAGGCGAAGTATAGCGTAGTAGTCATTGTCCTCTCCAACCCATATAACTACATAAAGCGCCCCATCCTGGATATAATAATCCAGATAATGCTCCTCATCGTCTGTAAAATACGGGTCGTTTATGTAGACGTCTGCCAAAAGCTCATCTGTAAAGCGCTCAAAAACAGAATCCGCCGCTCTTACAACCTCGTACTCTCCATCACATATCGCCTGATATGCCCGCTCTATTCCGTAAACGGTTTCAAGACTTAACTTTTCACCCGTCATGCGGTCAATTGTAAAATAATACCTGTACTCCCGCTCATCCTCATAGCGCACGTCATCTCCTATGTGGCGCACCACGCCCTCAAGCTGGTAGCTTACATAGCTTGTGGCTGACATTACAGAGCATGTCAATGAAATCTCAAGATCCTCCATCTGAAAACGAAGGTAATAATCGTTTAGCACATACTCATTGATAAGGGTATTGATAGCGGACTCCGTATCCGGGTCTGACATTACATATATTACTGGGTAATTTTCCACATGAAAGCTGCATCCGAGCTCTCCAAAAGTTGGAGCCTCCCACTGCTGGTCTAGCACGTCCGTTCCAAGTATATAATCCGTCCACTCGCCGTTTTCATCAATGGGAAGCTCTGCGGCCTCCTCCGTGGTCTCATCTTCCTGTGTGTCATTGGAGCTAACCGCTAAGTCGGTCTCATCTGTTGTGTCGCTGTCATTATCCGATGTATACAAAAAACTTGTGTCTATCGTTGCCGGGCGAAGGGTGCAGCCAGTGATGTAAACACACGCACAGGCTATCACTCCCGTCATCAAATATCTTCTCATGCTACTCATCCTTTAATCTATTATCTTCCTAGAAGTCTCTTAATCTCCTGTATTAAAACCTGTGCCGCCTGGGCATGGTTCTTAGGGCCCGGATGGCACCTTGAGCCGACAGTTTCATCCGTGTTTTCAGGAAGCCTCACATAATATACTTCCTCATCGCCTGTCTCCGATTTATATTCTTTTATCGCTTCAAGTATCGATGGCTCCATGGGTGTTCCGATCATGCCATACGCCCACAGTATTTTGGAGCTTGGATTACACTTCCTCAAAACCTCAAGGAACTTAACGCACTTGTCGCTGAATTTCCTAAGATCATCCTCATTCATTGAGCCGTCCGCGTTTAAGCGCTGCTTAGTAATCTTACCTGTCACAGGGTCTATGTACTCTGGATTTTCAAATGCTCCTCTGTCATTTGTCCCAAGGTTTATGATAATGACATCAGCGCTCCACTTAGAAAAATCATAGGGTAAATCCGCGCCCCTTTTTTTGTTATCCTCTCCAGATGCCAGTCCGCACAGCTTAGTATAGTAGTCGGGCAGAGCACATTTAGGATTATTGTCCCAGCTACTAAGAACGCCCCATCCGCTCTGTGATATAATGTGATAATCCGCATTTAGAGCCTGTGCCGTAAGGGTGGCGTAGCTGTGCACGGAGTCAAAAAACATGCTAATCCAGTCCTGCTCCTGCTTTGCACCTATAACACCCTCGCCGGAGGTGATGCTATCCCCTACAAATTCCAGCTTAAGATCTTTAGGAGGAAGCTCTACAAACTCTCCGTCTAACAAAATGCTGTATATTTTAAGGCAATGCTCCTCATCCTCTGACATTGCCTGGACATCCTTAAAAAGGCGTATTGTCTTTTCCTCATCCGGGTTCATATTTCTTATGAGGGGGATATAATATCTTCCTTTGGGGAGCATCTGTCTACTGACAAACGCATCGTTTACCGTGACGCTCACCCATGGCTCATATAGGCTATAGCTGGATTCTACCTCCACCCACACTTCGCTCGCCTTTAGGCGCATCTCGATACCGCTGGCAGTCCAGAACAAAACCAATGGGTCTTGTCTCTCGCTTACCCGACCGTAGATGCGTAAAGTATCACACTCTGAGAGCGGCACCCTCCTTAGCTTTTCATTTAAAATCCCGACTCTATTTTCCAGCATTCTTACATCCCCCAACTAAATTTTTATGCTGATAAATTCCAAAACACCTAATCCCACATGTACCTGTATAGCTTCTTACTCTTCCTAAAAGACTACCATATTTTTACCTTGTTTTCAACGCCAAAAACCTTTCCTCATAAAGTATACAAAAAAGCCCAGTATCGCCAGACAAACTGCGGTAATTACAATATATAGCATACTCCAGGAGTTTTCCTCTTCCTCATCAGCCGCGATAGAGCTATCCTCATATTCTTCCTGCTCTGCTTCATCACCAGAAGCCGCTATCTCATCTTCAGTCTGATCTATTTCACTCTCGCTTTCTGTTTCATCTATCTTCGTATCAAAGCTGTAAAGCGCACCCTCCCCATTCATCTGCCGATAAATGGCCGCAAGCGCAAGGAGGCTCTGAGCACTTGCCAGAGCATTGCTTGTCCCCTCGTTTGTCGATGTGTCAAGCGCATGTGAAAAGCCGCCGTCCGTCATTTGATATCTCATAAGGCCATCAAGAACAGAGCAGTCGTTTTTAATAAAGCGCTGATCTGTTTGCGGATCAATGCCAAGGCTTGTAAGGGCAATTATAACCTGCGCCGTGCTCTCCGCATTTGCCGTCCCGTAGCTTGAAAAATCCCCGTTTTCAAGCTGCGTGCTGGATAACCACTCTAAGGCCTTATCCACCTCATCCGCATAATTCTCATAATATGGAGCTAATGCCTGTATGGCCATTGCGGTGATGTCCACATCCGCACTAGCGCCGTCATAAAGGGCAAATCCCCCGCTTTCTAGCTGGCAGGAAAGTATTTCATCTATCATTTCCTCTCTGCTATAATACGCATCATCCGGGATCTCCACTCCAGAAGCGTCAAAGCTTATAAGGGCAAAACACCATCCATTTAGCCCCTGTCTTCCTAAGGGTGAGATCTCACCCCGCATATAACTTCCATCCGCTATAAGGTCAATCTCACTTCCATCCTCTGTGGTTCCAAAGCAGGTTGGATCTTCCCCCGCCGCCATCACCACAAGGCTTATTCTATGCCACTCTGTCGCCTTTTTATTTTCCAGGTTCCCATCGCTATACATCTCCTCCACATAAGCCTTTAAGCTTTGCAGATAATCTGCCACGTCCGTCTCCGGCACCAGACTGCAAAGACCTATCACCAGCCAGTCATTTGCGGACGTTCCCGCCTGCTGGCAAAACTCCTCGCTAAAAAGTTCATCTTCACTTTCTGATGCCGCCCACGCCACGATATCCATTCCAGCATCATAAACTTCCTCTGCGGTGTATGTGTCCGATGCGGCATATACCCGGTTTGCAGCTCCTGATAGGAAGCTTACCAGTATCACCGCACAGATGATGTATACACGCGCCCTAATATGTCCCATCAATACTTCTCTCCCTATGCTATGTAGCAGTGTTTTTCCACACCTTCTCCAAAATCTGTATGTTCTGCTGTTTAACTGCTTCTTTTCTAAAATAACAAAGCAGGATGAAACCCATTTTAAAGGTCCCATCCTGCCGGCCTTTTACCTCGTCTCTCTCTTTTTATTAGATGATAAAACCACCATCAGCCCCGCCACAACCATAAGGCCTGACAGCACCACGACCGGGTATGCATCGCCTACAACCATCGCGCTATCATCCTTAGTCTGAGAGCTCTCTGCGGATGCACTCAGTTCATAATCCACCTCCACAGTAAAATAAGATGTAAGTCCGCTGTCTGTGGAAACAGAAAAACTTAAAGGGGTGGAGAAATCATGTGA
>CAZYLH010000009.1:0-2425 GCA_964648695.1 uncultured Lachnospiraceae bacterium
GTATGAAGAGAGATTTCAAAACTATTCTATAAAAAACAGATGAATAAAGTAAAGGCAGGGCTTCCCCTGCCTTTAAAATATTTTTCATGCTTAAAATCAAAGAAGTTTACTCCCAAATAACTTGGAAAGAGCAAAATTCTCCCGGAGTGATCATAATCTCACAAACCCATTCAGTATCAGTCCACTCCTCGTGGCGTTTTAAAACCTCTTTCATAGGAATTTCTTTTCCATCATCCAGTTGCACAAGAGACTTTGGCTTCTTTAAGAGATGAATCTGTACATAGGAGGGAGTAGTGTTGTCACGGACATAGCTGTAGAGAGTGAAAACTCCATTGTCGTACTGGAATAGGGAGACATTTCGTCCGCTTATGTAGATATCTCCTGAAGCAAAAACGCGGCGCACCATATCCATCACAGGTACGGGAATCTCTGAGAGAGCGGAAAAATTATCCGGCACAGCCAGAGAGAAAAGTCTGCCCCTACCATAGGTGCTTGAAAGCAGGATGGAGCTGTGTGAGTCACCGGATCCAGCATTTAGGTAGGACCAGGACGCGTTGTTTCCAAACTCAAGCTCATCAATTAAAATGGCTTTTTTTGCAGTGTAATACCCTGCCGCATCGTCCGTTGCCTGATAGCGGTCTGCAAGGAGCTTTCTTCCTGTTAGATTAGGGAGCTGTAAGCGATCCCGTGTTGTTTCTAAAAGTCCTGAGAGAAAGCCTGTTGTAACAATAGCTGTGCCTCCGTTAAATACGTATCGCTCCAGCTTATCGGCGATATTATCATCTTTAAGGGCTGCTTTTGTTAAAAGGACGCAAGGAGCCGACTCGGGAAAATAGGAAACTGCTTCGAAGGGTATTCCCTGCATTCCAAGATGGGATTCTAAGTTATTTTCTCCATTAGAATCAAAGGGGAGATATACATGCGTCCCTGTAGGTTTTCCCGCACGGCTTAGGATCCGGTCTATTTTTGAAAGCTGTACATTAAGGGGAGTTACCAGCTTGTTTTCATACAAATCTCCCCACTGGAAGAGCATAATCTCCCTTGGTCTTGAAAGAGCTGTCAGGTATGCCTGCTCTAAGTAGCACTCAATGGGCCAGCACTGATATGTGTCAAACCAGCCGCCGCCATTTCTATTAGGGGCGACATTTTCCATATAGCGCATAAGAGAGTAACTTAGGTATCTTGGAAGGTGCTGGTCAGTAAGAGCAGTGTTTCTTGTCTCTGTACCCGTGTAGATAAAGTCAAATACATCACGCTGTCTTTCGGGGCAATACCCCGTATAGTGATAGGATTCCCTCCAGTTAGGATATTTTATGATGACGCGCACATTAGGGTTAACTTTTTTTGCGGGGCCGACAATGAGATTTTCAGATACCTCCACCATTTTGTCCGCCCGAAACTGTGACCAGCTGCGGGATCCTTTTTCTTTGATACAGTCTTCACAGGTGCAAGCCGTAAAGAAAAAATCGTCCAGCAAAAATTCATCAAACATGGATGCGGTATATTCCACAATTTTTAGAAGGTGATTTCTCATCTTCTCATTAGAGTAACAAAATGACTTTAAAAGGCGGTGCCTTTTTTCATCCTGCTTGCTAAGGTCAGGTGTGACAGTGGTGATGCCGCCAGAAACTTTAACACCCCGTGATAAAAAGAAGTCCTTAATCCAGCTCATCTGCTTTTTTTCAACAGTTGTGCTGTAGCGAAATGTTTCCAAGTAGACCTTGTCTATGCCGACGTATTTTTCCAGATAGTTCCACTCCTGTAATAAGCGGTCTTCATCCATTTCAGATAGAGTTTGTGCCGTACAGTAGACTGTCATTTTAAAATTTTCAAAATGCTGCATATAAATCCTCCCCAAAGATATATGTTTGTGCCATGAGTTTTTCCGCGAAGAAGCAGGGTATAAACATTATAATGGGCAGTAAGAAAAGATACAAGCGTTTATCCCGCTTGTTCTTGATAATTTAATAAAAATGAAGTATAATCTCACATTATCAAAAGAAATGCCTGTGCTCACTGGACGCAGGAAAAACAAGAAAAAGAAAGGAATTTACATCATGAGTAAGAAACCCTATTATATCACTACGGCTATAGCTTACACCTCGGGGAAGCCACATATCGGAAACACCTACGAGATCGTGCTGGCAGACAGCATTGCAAGGTTTAAGCGAATGCAGGGGTATGATGTATTTTTCCAGACAGGTACGGATGAGCATGGTCAGAAGATTGAGGAGAAGGCAGCCACAGCCGGGGTCTCGCCCAAGGAGTATGTGGACGGGATTTCTGCTCAGATCAAGAAGATCTGGGATTTGATGGATACCTCCTATGACAAGTTTATTCGAACAACTGATGAGGATCACGAAAAACAGGTTCAAAAGATTTTTCATAAGCTCTGTGAAAAGGGGGATATCTATAAGAGCGAATA
>CAZYLH010000009.1:2525-4578 GCA_964648695.1 uncultured Lachnospiraceae bacterium
TTAAGATTTCACACAATCTACTGGCCCATTATGCTTATGGCATTGGATTTACCACTGCCAAAGCAGATATTTGGTCATCCCTGGCTTTTGCAGGGGGATGGAAAGATGAGCAAGTCCAGGGGAAATGTGCTTTACGCTGATGATCTGGTGGATATTTTCGGTGTGGATGCAGTTCGCTATTTTGTTCTCCACGAGATGCCCTTTGAGAGCGATGGCGTAATCACCGGGGAGCTGATGGTGGAGCGCATGAACTCTGACCTTGCAAATACGCTTGGGAATCTGGTCAATCGAACCATCAGCATGAGCAATAAATATTTTGGCGGATTAGTGGAAAGCACAGGTGTTACGGAGTCTGTGGATGATGAGCTAAAGCAGACGGTGATGGAAGCGGTAAAAAATGCAGAAGGCAAGATGGATGAGCTTCGCGTGGCAGATGCCATGACAGAGATCTTTTCTGTCTTTAAAAGATGCAATAAATATATCGACGAGACGATGCCCTGGGTTCTTGGAAAAAACGAGGAAGATAAAGATCGACTAGCAGAGGTCTTATATAACCTGGTAGAGGGTATTAATATCGGTGCAAGCTTATTATATGCTTTTATGCCAAGCACAGCCAAAAAGATCGCCGCACAACTTAACACAGATCTCAGGGATATGAAGGATTTAGACAGCTTTGGAAAATATGTTTCAGGCACCCATGTGACAGAAAAGCCCGAGATCCTGTTTGCAAGGCTTGACGCTAGTAAAGTTATGGAGAGCTTATGATATTTGATACACATGCTCATCTTGATGCGGATGAGTTTAATGAGGACAGAGATGAGCTCCTTTCAACCTTTCATGAAAATAAAATCGGCGCGGTGGTAAATGTCGCCGCCAGCATTTCAAGCACCAAAAGCTCCGCGGAGCTTTCATCAAAATATGACTGGATATATACTTCCGTGGGAGTACACCCGGACGAAGTGGGTGAGTTAAATGATGAAAACCTGTTATGGCTTTATGAGCAGGCGAAAAATCCCAAATGCGTGGCAATTGGAGAGATTGGACTTGATTACTACTGGAATAAGGAAAGAAAAGCTCTGCAGGAGGAGTGGTTTGTGCGCCAGCTGGATATGGCAAGAGAGGTCAAAAAACCCCTGATCATCCACAGCAGGGAGGCGGCTAAGGATACTCTTGATATACTCCGCAGGGAAAAAGCCTATGAGATTGGCGGAGTTATACACTGTTTTTCATATTCGTGGGAGATGGCAAGAGAGTATTTGGATATGGGCTTCTTTTTAGGCATTGGCGGAGTTTTAACCTTTAAAAACGGTCAGAAGCTAAAGGAAGTTGTAAAAAACGCTCCTATAGAAAAACTGGTTTTAGAGACAGACAGTCCCTATTTGGCACCCGTTCCCTATAGAGGAAAGCGAAACAGCTCACTCTATCTGCCATATGTAGTAGGGGAGCTTGCAAGAATTAAAGGACTTACGCCTAGGGAGGTGGAGGATATCACCTGGAATAACGCCAGGGCACTCTATCGCTTGTAAAAATAAAAGGGCGATACGATAAAAAGCGCACACTAAAAAACGGAGATACAGATGAAAGATGAGGAGAAGCTGGTAAACCCCAAAAAGACCATCGAGATTCTGCAAAAATATGACTTCAAATTTGCAAAGAAATTCGGACAAAATTTCCTAATTGACGCCCATGTGCTAAGTAAGATTATAAATAGCGCAGGAATAACGCGGGATGATTGCGTGTTAGAGATTGGTCCTGGAATTGGCACCATGACCCAGTTTCTGGCAGAAACGGCCGGGTGGGTGGTGGCAGTGGAGATTGATAATAAGTTGATTCCCATTTTGGAGGACACACTGTCCTCCTATAAAAATGTAACGGTGCTTGGAGAGGATATCATGCGCATGGATATACAGGCACTGGTGAACAAATATAATGATGGTCGCCCTATCAAGGTTGTGGCAAATCTTCCTTATTATATAACAACTCCCATCATAATGGGACTTTTGGAAAAAGATGTTCCAGTAAAGAGTATTACGGTGATGGTTCAGCGCGAGGT
>CAZYLH010000009.1:4678-16589 GCA_964648695.1 uncultured Lachnospiraceae bacterium
CTTGGACTTAAGGAATTTGCAGCTCTTTCAGATACTCTTGGCAAATATATGGAGAAAAAACCATGAGGATGACAAGGCAGGAGCGCTATGAGCAGCGGCAAAAGCGAAAGGAGCAGAAAGAGGAAGCTGCAAGAAAAGAGAGATTAGAGCAAGAGCGGAAAGATATCCGCTTTATGCGCCAGGCAATCACACAGGCAAAGCGTGCCGCTCGTCTAGGCGAGGTGCCGATTGGCTGTGTGATTGTGCATGACGGGAAGGTGATAGGAAGGGGATTTAATAGAAGAAACACTGACAAAAATCCCCTGTCCCATGCTGAGATAATCGCCATCAGGCAGGCCTCAAGAGCCATGGGGGATTGGCGGCTTGAAAAATGCACTTTGTATGTGACGCTTGAGCCCTGTCAGATGTGTGCGGGAGCTATCATACAGGCCAGGATCCCCCGTGTGGTGATGGGTGCCATGAATCCTAAGGCAGGCTGTGCGGGTTCTATCTTAAATCTTCTGGAGATGAAGCAGTTTAATCACCGCGCAAAAGTGGAGCGCGGAGTTTGTGAGGATGAATGTAGTAGGATACTAGAGGATTTTTTCATAGCGCTTCGCAAATGAAAATACCCAGGATTTTTTAGGAGATAGGCATGGAGCAAAAGGAAGTATCACAGGCGGTGATAAGTAGACTACCTAGGTATTACCGGTATCTTGGAGAGCTGATGGGGGAGGGAGTAGAGCGCATATCCTCAAGCGAGCTTAGCGAAAAGATGAAGGTTACATCTTCCCAAATACGTCAGGATCTAAACCAGTTCGGCGGTTTTGGACAGACTGGTTATGGATATCATGTGGCGACCCTGTATGAGGAGATCGGACATTTGCTTGGACTGGATAGGAGCCACAGTATTATCGTGATCGGAGCGGGAAATCTGGGTCAGGCACTAGCAAATTATGGCAATTTTGAGCGAAGAGGGTTTAATATCAGCGCCATGTTTGATATAAATCAGGAGCTTATCGGGAGCAAAACCATCAGAGATATTCCTATTTTGGATATCGCAAGGCTGGAGGACTATATTAAGACGCATGAAGTTGACATCGCGGTTCTTGCCATCCCTAAGACAAGTGCCAGTAAAGTGGCAAGGCGCCTTGTGGACGCTGGTATACGGGCGATATGGAATTTTTCCCACACGGATCTGGAGGTGCCGGAGAATGTGGTGGTGGAAAATGTCCATCTTTCAGAGAGCCTGATGAAACTATCCTACAGAATGGCGGAGCAGAGAAAGGGGTAATTGGTCCGATGGAACCGCTTTTAAGCGCAGAGGAGACAAGAAAGATAGATGAATATACTAGTGATGTAATGGGCATTACGACCGACATCCTGATGGAATGCGCCGCAAGGGCTTTGGCGGCAGAAATTCAGACTGAGAACGCCGGGAGAGGACCGGTGCTTTTGCTTTGTGGAGTGGGCAACAACGGGGGAGACGGCATGGCGCTGGCGCGCTTGCTTTTTGAGCGCGGTTTTTTTGTGCGATTGATAACTGTGGGAAGTGAAAAAAAGGCAACTCCTCTTTGGATGCTTCAGAGAGAGAGGCTTGATGATATAAAAGAAAAGAGTAGAGTGTTAAATGAAAATCAGCCGAGGCTGATTGAACACCATATAGAAGGCAGCTTTACAAAGGAAGACGGCGATATCTTAAGTGAGTTTGTAAAGGGTGCGGCTATGGTGGTGGACGCCCTTTTTGGCGTGGGACTGTCAAGACCTATCACTGGAGTCTGTGCCTCACTCATAGATGAGATGAATAAGCACATAAAAGCCAGAAAAGATGGTGAGCTTAAGGTGCTTGCGGTGGATATGCCATCCGGTATTAGCGCGGATACGGGAGCTGTCTTAGGGACTGCCCTGCCCACAGATGTTACCGTAACCTTTGGATACAGAAAGAGGGGTCAGATCTTATATCCGGGAGCAATGTATTGTAAGGATGTGCGCATAGTAGACATTGGTTTTGCCGATTTTTATAAGAGCTTTGGAGCTTCTGAATGCTTTAGTGCTGGAAGGGAGCTGTTAGAAAACCTTCCTACACGCAGCGCGGATACAAATAAGGGATCCTACGGAAAGCTTTTGGTAGTGGCTGGCAGTCCCGGTATGGCGGGAGCTGCGCTATTGAGTGCGAAAGCAGGGTATCGCACCGGTTGCGGACTAGTCTACGTGCTTACGCCGGAAGAAAACCGGGTGATAATTCAGAGCCAGCTTCCGGAGGCGGTATATCTTAAAGCGGATGAAAAACTGACAGAACAAATTTTAAGTGGCGGCTATAGCGCAGCTCTTATCGGCCCCGGACTTTCAGAGACGCAACAGGCAGGAAAACTTTTATATACAGCGCTTAAAACTTTAAGCATCCCCCTTGTGTTAGACGCAGATGCGCTAAATTTGATTGCACATGATGAGGGGCTAAAAAAGGCGGTAAAGAAATATCCCCACGGGGTGATCATGACCCCTCACAGGGCGGAGATGGCAAGGCTTTTAGGGCTCTCCATACCGGAGCTAAAGAGCGATCCGGTGAAAGCGGCAAGACTGCTCTCCGATGAGTTTGGCTGCGTATGCGTGGCAAAGGATTCCAGAACCGTAGTCTACGCGAAAGATAGGGGCGCCTATATATGTGAGGCAGGAAATGATGGCATGGCTACCGGTGGAAGCGGAGATGTGCTTGCTGGAATCATTGGGGGGCTTTTGGCGCAGAGACCAGGAGATGTGTATAGCGCTGCCGTGCTTGGCGTAAGCGTACATGCCTGGGCAGGCGATGAGGCGGCAAGGAGGCTAGGAAAGCGTTTTATGCTGGCGGGAGATATCATAGAAGGGATGCGTGAAATATTAAGATGAGGGAGTATGACAGAGCCTGGGCGGAGATTGACTTAGACGCGATATACAAAAATGCAGAATCGATGAGGGAGAGCCTAACGGAAGCAGGAAAATGCCCTCCGGCTCTCTGCGCGGTTATCAAGGCGGACGGATACGGCCATGGAGCCATTCCCGTTGCCAAAACCGTGGAGAATTTAGTCTGGGGCTTTGCAGTGGCTAACGCACAGGAAGGATTTTTGCTGCGCCAGCACGGCATTAAAAAGCCAGTTTTGGTTCTGGGATATGTGGATAAAGCAGACTATGAGGAGTGTATCAAAAACCAGATTCGCATAACCCTCTATGAGGCTGACATGGCAGAGGAAATGGTGCGATGTGTGCGGGAGTACCGAAAAAAAACTGGGGATGAAAGTGCCAGAATGTTAGTGCATATCAAGTTGGATACGGGCATGGGAAGACTGGGCTTTCTGTCATATAACGAAGAGCTCCAGGAGATTTCTGCCAGGCAAATTAGAGAAGCGCTCTCTAATCAGGAACTTTTTGGGGAGGGGTGCTATACTCACTATTCAAAGGCGGATGAGAAGGATAAGACCTTTTCAAAGCTGCAGCATGAGAGATTTTTGTCGATGATAAAAAGGCTTAAAGATCTTGGGATTTCCTTTACCATCCATCACTCTGATAACAGCGCGGGGATAATTGACTTGCCTGGATGGCAGGGGGATATGGTTCGTATGGGGATTTCTCTTTACGGTTTATATCCAAGTCAGGAGGTGAATAAGCGCCGCCTTGCGCTTTTTCCTGCCATGAGCTTAAGAAGCCACTTAGTGCAGGTAAAGACTGTTCCCGCGGGTACTCCAATAAGCTACGGCGGCACTTATGTAACTGAGAGGGAAACTCGCGTTGGAACTGTACCGATAGGATATGCTGACGGCTATCCAAGAAGCTTATCAAACAAAGGAGAGGTGCTGGTATGTGGCAGACGCGTTCCGATAATCGGGCGTATCTGTATGGATCAGCTCATGGTGGATTTGACTGATGTGCCACAGGCAAAAAGGCTGACAAAGGTGACACTCATCGGAAAAGACGGAGGGGAGTGCATCCCCGTGGAGGAGGCAGCGACGCTAGCGGGCACATTTAACTATGAATTTATATGTGACATATCAAAGAGAGTCCCGAGGGTCTTTTATAGAGATGGAAAAGTGGTTGGCTCAAAGGATTATTTTACGGATCAATACGAGGATTTTTAGGAGTCAAAAGCACTACCCGTGTGGTGGGAATTGACGAAAAGACAAAAAAATGCTATCATGCAACGGATTACAGCATAATTTTTAATAATGGAGGATCGTATTTTTATGGAAAGTGACAATGGAGACAGTCACAATAATCAGCAGAGATTTTTCTCCTCTTTTCTAAAGCGCATTCGCGCCGGACGGGGTGGGGACATCACAGAGGAAGAGATCGTAAGCCTGGTAAACGAGAGTCATCAGCAGGGCGTCCTTGAGGCCAGCGAGGCGGAGATGATCAACAACATTTTTGAGTTTGACGACAAGCAGGCTTATGACATCATGACCCACAGAAAGACCATAAGGGCCATTGATATGGACATGACGCTTGGTGAGGCGATGGAGTTTATCGCCGCCTCGTCACATTCAAGGTTTCCGGTTTACCGGGATGACTTAGATGATATCGTGGGCGTGATTCTGATCAAAGACGCACTTAGCTTTTATCTTAAGGGGCAGTTTAACGACAAGCCCATCGCTCAGATACCGGGGCTTTTGAGGAAGTGCAGATTTATCCCGGAGACCAGAAAAATCAACTCGCTCTTTAAGAGTATGCAGACGCACAAGATCCACATGGTGGTTGTTGTGGACGAGTACGGACAGACGGTTGGACTTATCACCATGGAGGATATCCTCGAGGAGATTGTGGGGGATATCGCCGATGAGTTTGACTCAGAGGAAGTCCTCATTCGTAAAATCCCGGACGGCTACATTTTGGATGGCTTGACACCGCTTGATGAGGTGTGTGAAATGTTGGAGCTTGAAGAGCCAAAAGAGGATGCGGACACCTTAAACGGACTGCTTATAGGACTGCTTGACAGGATACCTGAGGAGACAGAGAGGCCGGTGGTGGATTATAAAGACTGGCAGTTTAGGGTGTTACTGATGGATAATAAGATGATAAAGACTGTAAAAGCGGTGAAACGACCTGAAAAGGATATAGAACCGGCAGATGAGAAATAAAGGAGTATTTCATGTCAGGACATAGCAAATTTTCAAATATTAAGCATAAGAAAGAAAAAAATGATGCCGCAAAGGGAAAGATTTTTACCCGTCTTGGCAGAGAGATTGCGGTGGCGGTAAAGGAGGGCGGTCCGGATCCAAATAATAACGGCAAGCTTCGAGACATCATAGCAAAGGCAAAGTCTCAGAACATGCCAAACGATACCATTGACCGCAGCATTAAAAAGGCGGCGGGCGATGCGGACGCTACAAATTATGAGGCTGTTACATATGAGGGATATGGTCCAAAGGGAACCGCCATCATCGTGGAGACGCTAACGGACAACAGAAACCGCACTGCCTCAAATGTTAGAAACGCGTTTACCAAGGGTGGCGGCAATGTTGGAACCACGGGCTGCGTATCCTTTATGTTTGACAAGAAAGGGCAGATCATTATCGACAAAGAGGAATATGAGGGAGACGCAGATGAGCTGATGATGATGGCCTTAGATGCAGGCGCAGAGGACTTTAGCGAGGAGGATGATGGTTATGAGATCATCACCTCGCCGGAGGATTTTTCCACAGTGCGCGAGGCCTTAGAAGCTAAAAGGATCCTGATGGCACAGGCAGAGGTGACAATGATACCCCAGACCTGGGTTGAGCTTACAGACGAGCAGGACCTAAAGATGATGAACCGCATCTTAGATCTCTTAGACGATGATGACGATGTTCAAAATGTATATCACAACTGGGATGAGTAGGATATTTTAATCTACATAGCCTCCTCGATAACCTGGATTTCCAGATAGTCAAAGGGGATTTGTTCAAAGAAGCTGTCCTGGGTAAATCGCGTCCGGCTGATACTGCTAAATTCCGCGATATTGCCATCGAGCCACATAGGAACCTCAAGATTGAAAGCCAGACAGATTTCATCTAGAGCGTGGAACACCTTGCGTGTGCGATTTAAATCCGAATTATCCTCGATGGTGATATCACGCAGAAGGCGGTTATGCTTGACGATTTTACCCCACATGCGAAACATATCTAGTCCTCCTTTATATGCCCCGCTTTGACATGGGGCTTTATAAGCTCATTTAAGGTGTAACCCCAGAGCACTTTACTACCCGCCTTGGTGCGGGTATTTCTTTTTAGGATTTGGCTTAAAGCCACTCCGTGTTCCACCCAGCTTTTCCCATCAGAGGCGGCGTTTAACATGACGGGCTGGATGTTGTCCATGGCATGGGCAAATTTTGCCTCCGGTGTCTGTTCCTCCTCAAACTCATCCCAGAGCGCGCGAAGAGCGCTTGCCTGATCTTGTGGAAGAATGGAAAAAATTCTGTCTGCCCCAGCCTTCTCGCGCTCTGTTTTGTCCTTGTTGGCAGCCTCATCGTAGGCGTAGGTGTCCCCGGCGTCGATCTCTACCAGGTCATGGATGAGAAGCATGGTGACGGTTTTTAAGATATCTATAGGTTCGTTTGAGTACTCACTTAAAAGAATAGCCATAAGAGCCATGTGCCAAGCGTGCTCCGCGTCCGTTTCCTGCCGCGTGCCGGAGGCCAGGTAATTCTGGCGCAGGATCTCCTTTTCTTTATCTATCTCTCTAAAAAAATCAAACTGCTTATCAAGTCTTTTATCACTCATAGATTTTTCTCCAAAAAAATTCCATAGTTTATCATAGTCACAGGGCAGGCGTTCGTCAAGAATGAAAATTTTTCAAAAGGAAGAAGTGATTAAGAAAGGTCTTTAGTAATGATGAACGAAATATGACCTTTCTGTAAAACTTTACAAACACTTTCCTATAAACAGGGGATTTTATTGACAGATTTTTGAAATTCGCTATACTTTAAGAAGAAAGTCAGAGGAAAGGGGGAAACCTTATGGAAGCTCAGTCAGTAGAAGATATACTTGCCTTTTTGGAAGATGCAAAACAGACTGTCAGCCGCTTAGAGGAGGCGAGACAGAAAAAAAATGACCTGTCTCAGATGGAAATGCGCCTAAAAAAACAGCTTGCCTCAGAGGAAAAGGCGGTGACAGACCAGATAGTGGGAACCATCAAAAAGAGAAAGGAAGAGGTTTCCGCCGGTTATGATAAGGAAATTTCAGAGGCGCAGGAGCTGTTAAAAAAGATAAAAAACCACAAGGAGCGGGCGAAAAAAGCGGGAAAGAAGGAGCGAATCCAAGAGGAGACGGCTGATATTAGGGAGCAGAACAGAGCTATAAAAGAGGAGTTAAAAACGCTCCTTAAGAAAAATCGAGTGCCTGCTTTTTGCCGCAGCAAATGGTTTTACCTGTTCTTTATGCCCCGTGGAATATGGCAGCGCGCGCTGGACGCCATACTTCTTTTAGTATTGTTGTTTGTCGCGCCATATCTGATCTTTATCTACCTGCCCACAGATAATCCCCTCGCCCTTTCAGGGCTCCACTTTTTGTTCTTTGCCGTATTTGGGGGAGCTTACCTATTTTTGAGCGAGCATGTGAAATATAAGTATATCGATATTTTGCGCCAGGCGGTGGAGCTGCGCAGGCGTTATGGCCAGAATGAAAAGAGGGCCAGGCTGATCATATCAAATGTCAACAGGGATCCCAATGAGGAGCATTATGATTTAGGAGATTATAATTACAGAATCGCAAAGGCGGAAGCTCAGATCGAGGAGGTCGGCAATAAAAAGCAGGAAGCTCTGCAGACCTTTGAGGCGGTTACCCGTCGTGTGATAGAGGATGAGATCCGAGAGGGAAGCCGGTTAAAGATAGAGAAGCTAAAGGAAGATGTTGAGAATAATCACAGGATGCTTTTGGAGATTACGGAGGAGGTCAGCGCTCTTAGCATTGAGTTGACGGATAAATATGCCGGAAGGATTGGAAAGGAAAACCTCCAGGCAGATATACTGGAGGGGATAGCCAAGCAGATAAAAAGCGGATCTGCCCAGACAATTACGGACGCCATCCATAATTACTGGAGCAGTAAGTCACAAAGCTAAAAAACTCTGTTTACGACTGTCAATAGATCAGAAAACTGATAAAGAACAGGCACCTTTGCCGCCACAGATCCAAAGCCGTAGGAGGCGTGTATGAAATGCACCCCGGCTTCTGTGGCGGCATCGTAATCTCCCTGTATATCTCCCACATACACAGCAGAGGTAAGATTATTTCTGTTGGCTAAAAGGCGTATGTTTTTCCCCTTGCTAAGGCCATTGTTTCCAAAGCACTCGGTATCCTCAAAAAAATGCCAGAAGTCATAGTGGTCTAAAAAGGCTTCAATGTAGCCCTTTTGGCAGTTGCTGACGATGTAGAGGTGATAATCTTTCTTAAGCGCAACAAGGGTCGTCTCAAGAGACGGGTAGAGTATAGCGCCGTGTTCTCTTAAGTAGGCGTTTTCATAGGCGCAGCATTCATCTAAAAGCGCCAGGCTTTCTTTTTCTGGCAACGAAGGAAAAAATATTTTTGCGATCACATCCATGGTCTTTCCCATGATACTCATCACATCTTCTGTGCTAATTCTCCTATTTACAGACTCATGACGCTTAACAACCTCGTCCCAGCACTTTGCAACAGCGGCTGCGGAATTCCACAGCGTGCCGTCCATATCAAAAATAATTCCAATTTTCTCTGACATAAATCTAAAAACCCCTCATAAAAGATAATCCAAATTGTATCGTGGGCGGTGTGAAATGTCAATATTTCGCCTATAAAAGCTGCAAAGCGCACATTTTCCGGAAACATTTTGCCGCCGCGCTTGCGGTCACAGATAAAGTGTGTTAGTATATACAGGTAGTGCGTTCTAGTGTTGATTCTATGAAAGAAAGCCTACAAATTGGCACCAGAACGCCTTGGAGGAAATACATGAACAAGGGCAATAGGCGAGGCGGCGGCAAAAATCCGGACACATACGATAAAAACAGCAGAGAGTGGCAGGATAGGGAGCGCTTTGCGAGGGAACTTAGCCGTCATCAAAGGAAAAGAAAGATCCGAATACTCACAGTTATCCTGATCGTGATTGCCATTGCGGGGTATTGGTTTTTATACCGTTCCACAAGACCATACAGCTATGCAAAGGAGAGCTGGTCGCAGGAAATAGCTACATCCACAAATCAGAGCTATGTCGCCTTTTCTGACGGAATTTTACAGTACAGCTCAAATGGAGCTACATTTTATAACACAACATCAAAAACCGTGTGGACCGTCAGCTTTGAGATGAAAAATCCGGCGGTCACCGTTCAGGATGAGTATGCGCTTATCTATGATCAGGGTTATCAAACGGCGGTAATCCTAGAAGCGCAGACAGGAACCTGCGGAACGATACTCACAGAGCTTTCCATCACCAAGGCAACAGTTTCCGCTTACGGAGTGGCTGCGCTTTTGGTGGAGGAGGATCTTGCAAATGATATCCTTTTTTTTGACAAACAGGGAAGCCAGCTGGATATACAGGTGAGGACGCTCATGAGCGAGAGCGGCTATCCCATGGACATAAGTTTTTCACCGGACGGACAGATGATGATAGTCTCATTTGCGTATGTTGACAGCGGTGTGATGCAGAGCAGAATTGTTTTCTACAGTTTTGACACGACCCTAAACACATCGACACACGCCGTGGCGGCATTCCAGAAATATGATGATACCATATTTGCCGACGTGGAGTTTTTAGACGATGACAGAGCAGTAGCGTTTGGGGATGAATGTATTGTGTTATATTCTCTGGATTCGGAAAGCACCCCTGAGGAGCTGGCCGTTATAGAGATAGAGGAGGAGATAACAAACCTCTCATATTCATATGACAGTGGGAATATCGCCTTTGCCACCACGGATGGCGATCTGGTGCAGAGCAGGCTTTTGTATCTCTATAGCGTGGACGGTGACCTGCTCTTTGATACGCAGACAAATTTTGAGTTTTCCACCATGTATCTTGGAGAAAAGGGGCTCTATCTGATCGCCACCAGCACCATGCAGTATCTGAATTTAGGGGGCGATGTGTGCTTTACTGGAAGCTTGGACTGCAATATTTTGCATATGGTAAGCGTGCAGGGGGCTACAGATTTTTTGGTGATCAGCGATCAAGCGCTAAAATATATAAAGCTCGTAAGAGAGTAAAGCAAAGGAGGAAGCTATGGCAATTTTGGTTACAGGCGGCGCCGGATTTATCGGAAGCCACACCTGCGTGGAGCTTTTAAACGCAGGCTATGAGGTTGTGGTGATGGATAATTTGTGTAACGCAAGCAAAAAGAGTCTGGAGCGGGTGGAGCAGATAACGGGAAAGAAAGTTCCCTATTATCAGACAGATTTGTTGGACGAGGCAGGGATGGATGAGATCTTTTCAAAAGAATCCATCAGCGCGGTTATTCACTTCGCCGGATTAAAGGCCGTGGGAGAATCCGTTAAAAAGCCCTGGGAATATTACAACAATAACATCACAGGTACGCTAAATCTGGTTTCCTCCATGAAAAAAGCAGGGGTGAAGAACATCATCTTCTCATCCTCCGCCACAGTATACGGAAATCCGGCTTTTGTGCCGATCACTGAGGAATGCCCAAAAGGTACCTGTACCAACCCTTATGGCTGGACTAAATCCATGTTAGAACAGATACTTGCAGACATTCAGAAAGCGGATCCGGAGTGGAACGTAATTTTGCTTCGATACTTTAACCCCATTGGAGCTCATAAGAGTGGGCTTTTAGGGGAGAACCCCAATGGCATTCCAAATAACCTCATGCCTTATATTACCCAGGTGGCTGTCGGAAAGCTTTCAAAGCTTGGCGTGTTCGGAAACGACTACAATACCCATGATGGCACGGGTGTAAGAGATTACATTCATGTTGTGGATTTGGCAATAGGACATGTAAAGGCGCTAAAAAAGATTGAGGATAAGGCTGGGCTTTTTATCTGTAATCTGGGAACGGGTGTTGGCTACAGTGTGCTGGATGTTGTAAAGGCGTTTGAGAAGGCGAGCGGTATCAAGATACCATACGAAATCAAGCCAAGACGCGCAGGGGACATCGACGAGTGCTACGCAGACCCGGGGCGGGCTCTTAAAGAGCTTGGATGGAAGGCAGAAAGAGGCATTGAGGAGATGTGTGAGGACTCCTGGCGCTGGCAAAAGATGAATCCAAATGGGTTTGATGATTAGATTATAAAAATGAAATGAGCAAGGGATGAGCTTTAGAGATGAAAAGGTATGTTGTAGGAGTTGATATAGGTGGAACCACCGTCAAAAATGGGTTGTTTGACGAAAAAGGAAATTTGATTGATAAGTGGGAGATCCGCACGAATAGTGAAAATGGCGGCGAGAAGATATTGGGGGATGTCGCCGAGGCTATCCGTGGAAAGCTTTCAGATAATAATATTAAGATAGAGGAGCTTCTTGGGGTTGGTGTTGGCGTGCCGGGGCCGGTTCAGGCGGACGGATATGTTTCTCTTTGCCCCAATCTTGGATGGAAAAATTACCGCCCAAACGAGGTGCTTTCAGAGCTTTTAGGAGGAGTTTTGGTAAAGGCGGGAAATGACGCCAATGTAGCAGCTCTCGGAGAGGCCTTTAAGGGTGCCGCTGCCGGAGAGGACAACGTGGTGCTGCTGACACTGGGAACGGGAGTTGGCGGCGGAATCATAGTAAATGGTGAGATCGTGGCAGGTGTAAACGGCGCCGGAGGCGAGCTGGGTCATATTGTGGTAAATCCACAGGAAGCAGAGGCCTGTAACTGTGGAAACCACGGATGCTTAGAGCAGTACGCATCCGCAACCGGCGTAGTCAGAGTGGCAAAAAGGCTTTTAAACGCTTCTTCTAAGGAGAGCAGATTAAGAGGAGTTTCAAATTTTAGCGCAAAGCGTGTGTTTGATGAGGCAAAGGCGGGGGATAAGCTGGC
>CAZYLH010000009.1:16689-24144 GCA_964648695.1 uncultured Lachnospiraceae bacterium
TCAGCAAAAAAATGCCTAATAAAAGGAGAAAATACAAATTTCCTATACATTTTTTTGGAAATATGTGATATAGTATCCTCCGTGAGGAGAACATCTCCTTGGAATTTTATCTAGGAAGGTTAGATTCATGAGTCAAAAAAAAGTAGATGAGTATAAGGATTATAAGAAAAACAGGAAGAAGAACATAGGGCGCGAAAAGGTAAAGGATATGGCCGGTAATCTTGTCACATGGGTGGTAGCAGCCCTGCTTTTGATTGCTGTAATTGTGGGAATCGGAGCGGGTTTATATGACAGCTATCAGGTATATGTGGATTCAAGACCGGATTACAGCAGCACGACCTATATCTTAAGCGACCTGACAGGAGTGCTGGAGGATACTGAGGAGGAAGAGACCGAAGAAGATACCGAGGAGGAAACAGACGAAGCTTCTGAGGAGACAGAGGAAGAAACAGAGGAGACCTCTGAGGAGACCGACGAGTAGGATATTTTAGAGCAGATAGGGCCCCATTTCTTTTTACATGAAAAAAGGAATGGGGTTTCTTTTAAAAGCAAAAAGGAGGAGGCATGATGGAAAAAGTTGAGCATAAGGTTTGGGTGATAGGGCATAAAAATCCGGATACAGATTCAATTTGCTCTGCCATCGCCTACGCTAATTTAAAGTGTAAGCTTGAGGGGAATCGCTTTGAGGCAAAGCGGGCGGGAAAGATCAACCAGGAAACAGCATTTGTTTTAAAGTATTTTAATGTGGAGGAGCCAGAGCTGGTTTTTGACGTCGGAACTCAGGTAAAGGACGTGGAGTTTCGCCGGATGGATGGAATAGCAGTGAATATCTCCCTAAAGAGAGCCTGGGAGATTATGAAGGACAACGCGGTTGTGACCTTGCCGGTTGTGGAAAACAAGCGCCTTGTGGGAATCATCACTATCACAGATATAACTAATTCCGATATGGATGTATATGACAACCGGATTGTCTCCCGTGCCTCCACTCCCGTAAAAAATCTGGTGGATACCTTAGAAGGAGAGCTACTGGTAGGGGATGAAAAGACGCTTATCACCGAGGGAAAAGTCCTTATCGCGGCTGCAAACCCAGATCTTATGGAAAATTACATAGAGCCGTATGACATGGTGATACTGGGAAACCGATACGAATCTCAGCTATGCGCCATCGAGATGAATGCCGGGGTGCTCGTTGTCTGTGACGGAGCGCCGGTTTCTTTGACAATCAAGAAGCTTGCGATGGAGCGTGGGTGCACGATAATCAGCACCAAGCATGACACATATACAGTGGCGAGGCTTATCAACCAGAGTATGCCGGTGGGGTATTTTATGACAAAGGACAAGATGGTAACCTTTCACATGGATGATCTCATAGAGGAGATCTCAGAGACCATGGCAAGGCTTCGCCACAGATATTTTCCGGTACTGGATTCGCAAGGCTTTTATCAGGGCATGATCTCCAGAAGAAATTTGATGGGAATGAGGCAAAAGCAGATCATTCTGGTGGATCACAATGAGAGAGCTCAGGCTGCGGACGGAGTGGAGCATGCTGAGATTTTAGAGATAATCGACCACCACAGACTGGGTACTATCCAGACCATGTCCCCAATTTTCTTTAGGAATCAGCCTGTGGGATGCACAGCGACCATCATCTACCAGATGTATGAGGAGGAGAGGGTGGAGATCGACAAAAAGACGGCAGGTCTTTTGTGCAGTGCTATCATTTCGGATACGCTTCTCTTTCGCTCTCCCACATGCACGGAGGTGGATAAGGCGGCGGCGGCAAAGCTGGCAGAGATTGCGGGAATTGATTTAGAAAGCTATGCCAGAGAGATGTTTACCGCAAGCAGCAATTTTGCAAATAAGACCGCGGAGCAGATCTTTCGTCAGGATTTTAAGGAGTTTAGCATGAGTGAGTTCCGGGTGGGGATCGGTCAGATAAGCTCCATGAATAAGGCTGAGCTTGACAGTATGAAGGACATGCTGAAAGAATACCTGCCGCAGGCTATGAAAAAGTACAAGATGCAATATGTATTTTTCATGCTGACCAGCATTATAGATGAGAGCTCGGATGTGCTCTTTATAGGTGACGAGGTAAAGGCGATTATGGAAACGGCATTTAGAAAAAGCCCGAAAAACGGGGAGTTGACCATCCCGGGAATGGTTTCCAGAAAGAAGCAGATGGTGCCTGCGCTTACAAGAGCGCTACAGGAGCTGCACGAACATAATTAATTGAAGGGAGAAAACTATGGGAAAACAAGTTTGGAAGCCTGGAAATATGCTTTATCCGGTGCCTGCGGTTATGGTGACCACAGCGGATAAAGAGGGAAGAGATAACATTATTACACTGGCATGGGCGGGGACGATTTGCTCGGCTCCTGTTATGGTGTCCATCTCCGTGAGAAAGGAGCGTTTTAGTCACCACATGCTCCTTGAGACGGGGGAATTTGTCATCAACCTGGTGACGGAGGAGCTTACAAGAGCGTGTGATCTTTGCGGTGTAAAATCCGGCAGGGACGAAGACAAGTTCGCGCTTGCAGGCCTTGGGCGGGAAAAGTCAAAAAAAGTGGCACCGCCCCTGATAGCAGAAAGTCCGCTCGGGCTTGAATGTAAGGTAAAGCAGGTGTTGGAGCTTGGAAGCCATGATATGTTTATCGCAGAGGTGGTTGCCGTTGATGTGGATGAGCGCTATTTGGATGAAGCTGGAAAGCTCCATCTAAATGACGCGGGGCTTATGGCATATTCGCACGGGGCATACTTTGGACTGGGTAAGCAGCTTGGAACCTTTGGATACAGTGTGAGAAAAAAGATATAGTGCTTCTTTGGGAAGGGGGTTTACAAGAAGGAGGAAAAAATGAATGTTACGCTTATAGGGATGCCCGGAAGCGGAAAGAGCGTGGTTGGAGTACTGCTCGCAAAGAAGATGAATCTGCATTTTGTCGACGGAGACCTTGAGATCCAGAGAAGGCAGGGGAAGCTTTTAAAGGACATTATAAAAGAAAAAGGAATGGAAGAGTTTAGACGTATAGAAAATGAGGTAAACTGCTCACTTGACAAGGAGAATGCCGTGTTTGCACCGGGAGGCAGTATAATTTACTGCCCGGAGGCGATGGAGCATTATAAGAGCATGGGACCGGTTGTGTATCTTAAGCTTAGTTTAGAGGAGCTAAAAAAGCGGCTTGGCAATCTCACGGAGAGAGGCGTGGTTTTTCAGGAGGGGATGAGCCTTAAAGACCTCTACGAGGAGAGAGTTCCGTTATACGAGCAGTATGCGGATTTGACGGTGGATGAGGAGCACTTAGACGTGGGAAACACCATGGAGGCGGTTTGTCACAAACTGGCACTTTACAAAAGGTAAAAATCTGATATAATACTCTGATAGTGCGGCAGATTTTGTGTTTTTTAAGCCGGAAAGCAACAAAAAAGCGTACAAGGCGCGAGGTGAAAGATGGAGCAATATATTATGAAGGGCGGCGTGCCGCTTTCAGGAGAGGTGACAGTGGCAGGAGCCAAGAATGCTGCGCTGGGAATTCTTGCAGCCGCAATAATGCCTAATGAGCCCGTAATAATTGACAATGTTCCCCATGTTCAGGATATAGAAAGCCTGATGGAGGCGATCACACAGATCGGCGCGATCGTGGAGCGCCGCGGCGGGGGACAGGTATTGATAAACGGCGCAACCATCCGAAAAACCCTGGTGGATAGTGACGCCATTAGAAAAATCCGCGGAAGCTATTATCTGGTGGGCGCCCTTTTAGGAAAATATCACCATGCCGAGGTAACACTTCCCGGCGGCTGTAATATCGGCAGCAGGCCCATCGACCAGCATATCAAGGGCTTTCGTGCCTTGGGTGCGGACGTTAAGATAAAAAATGGCATGATCATCGCCCATTGCGCAAGGCTGATCGGCACTCATATCTATATGGATATGGTTTCTGTGGGTGCCACACTAAATGTGATGCTGGCGGCGTCTATGGCTGAGGGGAAGACTATCATAGAAAACGCTGCCAAGGAGCCCCATGTGGTGGACGTGGCAAACATGTTAAACTCGATGGGCGCAAACATTAAGGGGGCGGGAACGGATGTGATCCGTATTCAAGGAGTTCCCGCACTGCATAAATGCGAATATTCCATCATCCCGGATCAGATAGAGGCAGGAACCTTTATGATGGCAGCTGCCGCAACAAGGGGTGATGTTACCGTAAAAAATGTGATTCCAAGGCATTTGGAGTCCATTAGCTCTAAGCTTCGCGAGGTTGGCTGTGAGATCGTGGAGGATGACGACGCGGTGCGTGTGATTGGATGTAATCATATGCGGGCAACGCATGTAAAGACGCTTCCATACCCGGGGTTTCCCACGGATATGCAGCCGCAGATGACGGCGGTTTTGGCGCTTGCGAAAGGAACCAGCGTTGTGACGGAGAGCATTTTTGAAAGCCGCTATAAATATGTGGATGAGCTTATAAGAATGGGTGCAAACATTAAGGTAGAGGGAAACGTGGCGATAATAGACGGAGTTCCCTTTATGACGGGCGCGCGCGTTCTCGCGACGGATCTGCGTGCCGGTGCAGCGATGGTTATCGCAGGGCTGGCGGCAGAGGGCTATACCATTGTCGATGAGATTTCACATATTGAGAGGGGTTATGAGCGCCTCGTAGAAAAATTGTCCGGCCTTGGCGCAAATATCACTCGGGCAGAGACCGAGAGAGATCTTCAGAAATTCAGAATGAAGGTCGGATGAGGAGGAAGAGAAATTGGAGAAGCGTTTGTTTACGTCAGAATCCGTGACAGAAGGACATCCGGATAAGATATGCGACCAGATTTCAGACGCTATCTTGGACGCGCTGCTTAAAGAGGATCCCATGAGCCGTGTGGCCTGCGAAACCTGCTGTACAACGGGGCTGGTTTTGGTGATGGGAGAGATTACCACAAATGCATATGTAGATATTCAGAAGCTTGTGCGCGATACCGTGGCAGACATTGGCTACACCAGAGCTAAGTTTGGCTTTGACGCGGAGACCTGTGGCGTTATTGTGGCTATCGACGAACAGTCAAAGGACATAGCTATGGGTGTGGATGAGTGCCTTGAGGCCAAGACAGAACAGGGCATGGACGAAGAACAGCTTGACGCCATTGGAGCTGGAGATCAGGGTATGATGTTTGGCTTTGCCACAAATGAGACGGAAGAGTATATGCCATACCCCATCTATCTTGCGCAAAAGCTGGCAAAACGTCTGACAGATGTGCGGAAAAATGGAACGCTTTCGTATTTGCGTCCCGATGGCAAGACACAGGTGACGGTGGAATATGACGAAAACGGAAAGCCAGAAAGACTGGACGCGGTTGTGCTCTCCACTCAGCACGACGAGTCGGTGAGCCAGGAGCAGATCCACGCGGACATAAAAAAATATGTGTTTGATGAGATTTTGCCATCCAATATGGTGGATGATGATACAAAGTTCTTTGTCAATCCCACGGGACGCTTTGTGATCGGCGGACCCCACGGGGACAGCGGACTTACCGGCAGAAAGATTATTGTTGACACCTACGGCGGTTATGCCCGTCACGGTGGCGGCGCATTTTCCGGCAAAGACCCGACAAAGGTTGATCGCTCCGCAGCTTATGCAGCCAGGTATGTGGCAAAGAATATTGTGGCGGCGGGGCTGGCGGATCAGTGTGAGATCCAGCTCTCCTACGCCATTGGTGTGGCAAGGCCAACTTCCATCATGGTGGATACGTTTGGGACAGGAAAGCTTTCGGAAAAACACCTAGTAGAGATGATAAGGGAGAATTTCGATCTGCGACCCGCCGGGATAATCCGGATGCTGGATTTGAGGCGACCCATCTATAAGCAGACGGCAGCCTACGGACATTTTGGCAGAAGCGACCTGGCTTTGCCTTGGGAGCGACTGGACAAAGTGGAAGATCTAAAAAAGTGGGCAAAAATGGCATAATTGTCAGGAAATACCTTGACAAAACAGGCATGAGCCTTTATAAATTATAAGGGTTCTTTGTCAGAAATGACAAAGAACAGTTATATTATCTGTAGGGAGCGACCGGTATGGTGCGCAAATCCCGGTGAATTGGAGGATATTATATGTTGAAAAAGGCAGAATTGACAGAAGCTGTAGTAGCAAAGAGCGGCGTTACAATCACAAAGGCAGACGCTCAGAAGATGGTAGACGCAGTGATCGGCGTTGTAGTTGACGAGCTGAATGCTGGAAACAAGGTTACATTAAACGGCCTTGGCATTCTGGAGGTTGTTGACAAGCCTGCTCGCATGGCTCGCAATCCCAGAACAGGGGAGCAGATTCAGGTTGCGGCATCCAAGGTTGCAAAGTTTAAGCCTGCAAAGGCGCTTAAGGATGCGTTAAACGCTTAATGAGACTGGATAAATTTCTAAAGGTTTCCAGGCTGATCAAGCGCAGAACCGTCGCCAATGAGGCTTGCGACGCGGGACGCGTTATGTTAAACGGAAATATTGCGAAGGCAAGCACGAATGTGAAAGCCGGAGACATTATCGAGATCGGATTTGGAACGAAGAGTGTAAAGGTGGAGGTCCTTGACGTGCGGGAAACGGTGCGCAAGGAACAAGCTGAGGATTTGTACAGATATGTACAGTAATTGCGGAGCAGAGCCTAAAACGGTTCTGCTCTTTTCTTGATTTTCCACAAAAAAGCCGGATATCCGTGATAAATTGTGAGAATTTTGATAAAAACTGTCAAAAAGCATTGAAATATGAAAAAAAATAAGATATGATGGGAGAAATATCCGCTTTAGACAAGGCGATAATTTTGAGGGGACCATATGGCATCAAAGAGAGAACGGCAGGTATACAGAAAATCTAATATTTTCGGCGTGATAGTTGTGGCTATCGTTTGCGTGGGTATATGCGTGGCCACGTTTTTAGACGGAAAAGAGGTCGCCGCTCAAAATGCTGAGTACAGCTCGATAGAGGCAGAGCTAGAGAGCCAAATTGAGGAAGAGAGTATTCGGGCGGAGGAGATAGAGGAATATAGCCGCTATATTCTCACGGACGAATTTGCGCAGCAGGTTGCCAGAGAGAAGTTTGGCCTTGTAAGCGAGGACGAGGTCGTGCTAAAGGCAGAGTAGGAAACAGGTTAAATATGGATTTATCAGGAACTCAGTACGAGTTCCTTTTTTTAATTTTGTGCTTGGCGCACCGCTTGGAAATAAGTTAAAAATGCGCTATAATGAGTGAAAAATTTCTCCCCGCAAGATCTGGAAATTAAAAAGGTGGGGCAAGAGGGAGGTGCCAAATGCCGACAGAAGACGCGATTAATGCGATTCGGCGTATGACAAAACCTGATAAGGGCGTAATACTGGGATTATCCGGAGGAGGGGATTCTGTATACTTACTCCATGCCCTTTTGGCGGCATTAGAGGGGGAGAAGTGCCCCATGCTTGCGGTGCACATTCATCACGGCATTCGGGGGA
>CAZYLH010000009.1:24244-27144 GCA_964648695.1 uncultured Lachnospiraceae bacterium
GGGCAAATGATAAAAAAAATACGGGCAGAACACTATACGAAGCTAATGGATTATGATAAGATAGTAGAATATTGTAAAAAGGGCGAGCCGGTTTTGCGCTATCCCGAGGAGGGAGATGTATTTATCTTTAACCGACAGGGAAAAAAAAAGAGTCTTGCAACGTATTTAAAGCAGGAAAAAATACCGGCAAGACGCAGGGGCCGCACGCAGGTCGTGGCATGGGGAAAACATATTCTGTGGGTTCCGGGACATGCAGACAGTCCTTTCTTTTTTGTCGGGGAAGAGACAACACGCATATTAAAGCTTATGACCAGCCGGAAGGGAGAGAAAGCACACGATGGAAGAAGAGATTGAGGTGTTGATTGACGAGGAAAGAATAAATGAGCGCGTCCGTCAGCTTGGAGAAGAGATCAGTCGGGATTACGCGGGAAAGGAGATCAGGCTTATATGTATCTTAAAGGGAGGGGCGCTCTTTGCATGTGAGCTGGCAAAGAGGATAAGCGTGCCCGTGGTGATGGATTATATGCAGGCGGCCAGCTATGGAAGCGCAACCGTTTCCTCAGGAAATGTTAAGCTTGTAAAGGATCTTGACATGTCGGTTGAGGGGCAGCATGTGTTGATTGCTGAGGACATCATCGACACGGGAAATACCCTTGCCGCCCTCACAGATCTCTTACGGGAGCGCAAAGCCGCAGACGTCAAGATTTGCACTCTCTTAGATAAGCCCGCCAGAAGAACGATAAAAAGGATAGAAGCGGATTATTGCGGTTTTTCTGTGCCGGACTGCTTTGTCGTAGGAATGGGGCTGGATTATGATCAGCGCTACCGCAACCTTCCCTATATAGGAATTTTATCATTCAAGGAGGCCTAAGGTGAACCGAAATACAGGAAAAACTTCCACAGGATATTGGTTTCTGATCATGGTAGCGGTGTTTGTGATCTATGGAGTATATCTTTACAGCAACTCAGACACTCTTTTTTCTCAGGAGACTACCAGACAGGCATTTGAGGAAAGCTTAGAGGCGGGAGAGGTGACGGACGTTCGCGTTGTGCAGGAGAAGGAGATTCCTACTGGATATGTGCTCTACACTCTGGGAGATGATGTCAACTACCTTTTTTATGTGTCGGATGTAAACACAGTGCAGGAATATCTGGCGGAGCTAAATGTAGAGTATTCCGTCAGCGAGGTGCAGCGTGACAGCTACTTTATGAGCACAATCTTTCCTGTTCTCTTGATCATCATCGCTATCGTGGTTTTGTTTATGATGATGAACACCATGCTCCTCAGTGCAGGCGGTCAGGGCAACAACCGGATGATGAACTTTGGAAGAAGCAGAGCCAGGCGCATGACTGAAAAGGACAAAAAGATCACTTTTGCGGATGTTGCGGGACTTACAGAGGAAAAAGAGGATCTCTGGGAAATTGTGGATTTTTTAAAGGATCCCGAAAAGTATAACAGATTGGGGGCACGCATTCCAAAGGGAGTACTCTTAGAGGGACCTCCTGGAACGGGTAAGACTCTTATGGCAAAGGCGGTGGCAGGAGAAGCAGGGGTTGCGTTTTTTTCCATCTCCGGTTCCGACTTTGTGGAGATGTTTGTGGGCGTTGGAGCCTCACGAGTAAGAGATCTCTTTGAGGAGGCAAAAGCCAATACGCCCTGTATAGTGTTTATAGACGAGATTGACGCGGTGGCAAGACGGCGAGGAGCCGGAATGGGCGGCGGTCACGATGAGAGGGAGCAGACCCTAAACCAGCTGCTGGTTGAGATGGACGGCTTTGGCGTAAATGAGGGGATTATCGTCATGGCGGCGACAAACCGCGTGGATATTTTAGATCCTGCTATACTTAGGCCCGGACGCTTTGACAGGAGAGTTTTAGTGGGAAGACCCGATGTAAAGGGGCGTGAGGAAATACTAAATGTTCATGCAAAAAATAAGCCGCTTGGGGATGATGTGGACTTGGAGCGGATAGCCAGAACAACCGCCGGATATACAGGCGCGGATTTGGAGAATCTGTTAAATGAGTCCTCCATTGCCGCGGCAAAGGCTGGAAGGAATTACATAAAGGAATCCGATGTAGAGAGCGCCTTTGTGAAGGTGAGCATCGGAACGGAGAAGCATTCCAAGGTGATCTTGCCGGAGGAAAAGAGGATCACTGCCTACCATGAGTCTGGGCATGCCATTTTGTTCCATGTGCTTCCGTTAATGGAATCGGTTCACACTATCTCCATCATTCCCACCGGGGGCGGAGCTGCCGGATATACCATGCCGCTGCCACAAAAAGATCAGATGTTTATGACAAGGGGAAAGATCTTGCAGCACATCATGGTCTGCCTGGGAGGGCGTATAGCAGAGGAGCTTATTTTTGACGACATCACCACCGGCGCAGCACAGGACATCAAGGACGCGACCAATGCGGCGAAAACCATGGTCACACAGTATGGAATGAGCAGTGAGCTTGGGCTTATCAACTACGGTGCGGACGATGAGGAGGTGTTTATCGGGCGTGATCTTGCGCAAACAAGGAGCTACAGCGAGCAGACAGCAGCGCTTATAGACACAGAGGTGAAAAAAATTGTGGCGGAGTGCTACGAGAAGGCGAAGGAGATAATAAAGGCCAACGAAAACGTCCTGCACAAATGCGCAGAGCTTCTCTTAGAAAAGGAGAAGATCACCACCGAGGAGTTTGAGGCTCTCTTTGTATAAAAGTAAAAGCAGAAAAAGGTCTTTCGCCCGGAGCTGGCTCATATGGGCGAAGGGCTTTTTTATAATAGTCTTTGCACAACGGAAAAGAACCGGCGGGGAGCCGGTCCTTTTCGGAGAAGGTATTTCGCTTCTAAATGGGGTGTAGCAAAAAACTATATAATGTATTGGGGGGTTTACGCATAAGAGTATAACAAA
>CAZYLH010000009.1:27244-30509 GCA_964648695.1 uncultured Lachnospiraceae bacterium
TCCTTTATGGCGATATAGGCTTTTTCCCGTTTTTCATAGGTTTCAATAAAGATGACGGAGCCGGGATTGCTAAACTTGATGGCGTTATCGATCAGGTTATAGAGAACCTGCTGAATACGCCCCTCGTCCGCGCGGACAAAAAACTCCCTTGCGGTAAAGGTAAGCTCAAATGAGATTCGTTTTTCATTGCATCGCCCCTCAAATGTGGCGAGTATTTTTTTTATCACATGGTGCACGTCAAAATCTGTACACTCAAGAAGCGTGCCGTCGCGGCTGATGGTGTTCATATCCAGAAGATTTTGGGTCAGCTTATTTAGGCGCTCCGTCTCATCCCTCATAATTCCAAGATATTTCTTTTGCATGCTTTCTGGGATGGTGCCGTCTAAGATTGCCTCTATGTAGCCCTTAATGGAGGTGAGGGGTGAGCGGAAGTCATGGGAGACATTTGTCACAAACTTGCGCTGATCCTCGCTGGTCTGAGAAAGGGCTAGCGCCATGTAAGCCAGCGTTTCTGAAAGAACACCCAGTTCGTCGCGGGAGTTAAAGTCATATTTATATGATAGATTTCCCGTAGCGTACTCCCTGGCGGCGGTGTTTATCTGGCGTAAGGGCCTTAGCACGATCAAATGCAAAAGTAAAAGTAAGAGCAGGGAGAAAATAAACATCACCAGTGCGGTAATGTAGACAACGTTTAGGGTGGCGTTTACGTAAAAGTCAAGGGCTGATACCGGGTAGTGGAGAATGACATAGCCCTGGGTTGTAAAGCCGTTTACCATGGGGGCATAGACGCTTATCATGTCTTCAGAAAAGCTCCCAAAGAAATCTCCCACAAAGCCGTGATAGCTGTCAGCTCCGGTGGGATCAAAGTCGGATACGGCGGATACGTCCATATCCTGCGGATACACCAAAGTACCGGACGTGTCGATAAACCAGATGGAGCAGTCAAGAGTGTCTGCCGCCGACTCTATTATCTCAAGTTCCGTAGCTAAAGCGTCATACCCTAGCTCAAAGCTTGAGCGGTAGCGGGAAGCCAGATAGTTTGCCTCAGCATAGAGAGTGTCCTCAAGGCTTGTGAGATGATTATCATAGACCATTTTGTAGCCGAAAGTGGAGATAAATATTATAGACAGTGCGGCGACCAGCAGATAGGCGAGAATAAATTTCTTTTGCAGAGAGAGGCTCATTGCATCACCTCAAATTTGTAGCCAACGCCCCACACGGTGGAAATGCGCCACTTTGGATGATCCTTGACTTTTTCTCTAAGGCGCTTGATGTGCACATCTACTGTACGCGTATCTCCCACATATTCATATCCCCAAAGCTGGTCAAGGAGTTGCTCACGGGTAAACACCTGGTTTGGAGAGCTTGCAAGAAAGTATAAGAGCTCTAACTCCTTTGGGGGCATCTCCAGGGTATGTCCCTGGTAAATGACGGAGTAATTGGTCAGGCTTATAATAAGGTCCGGGTATTCCACATATTTTCCCTTCTGGGAGATGGAGGGGGATTTTTGAGGACTTAGAGAGACGGCGCTTCTTCGAAGAACCACCTTTACCCTTGCCACCATCTCCTTTGAATCAAAGGGCTTCATGATATAGTCATCCGCGCCAAGCTCCAGCCCCAAAACCTTGTCAAAGACATCCCCCTTAGCGGAGAGCATTATGATGGGAACCTGAGAGGTTTTGCGAAGCTCCCGACAAACCTCATACCCGTCAATGCCGGGGAGCATTAGGTCTAAAAGTATAAGATCCGGCTGAAATTCATTAAAGGCTTTTAGGGCCTCCTCGCCGTCATAGACAATTTTTACCTCAAAGCACTCCTTTAGGAGATAGAGTGAAATAAGCTCTGCAATATTCTCATCATCGTCGACAACGAGAATGCGCTGTTTATTTGCCATGATCTCTCCTTTCTGTCACTTAAACGTTACGATGGTCACTCCGGAATCACCCTCGCCAAATTCCCCGAGGCGAAATTCTTTTACATACCTTAAGCGCTTTAAATGCTGATGGATGGCTTTCTTTAGCGCTCCCGTTCCTCTGCCGTGAACCACACGGCACGAAGGCAGATGTGCCAGATATGCATCATCCAGATATTTATCAAGCTCCGGTATGGCCTCCGCCACAGTCTTTCCGATGAGGTTTATTTCCGAGGAAACGGAATATGACTTACTCATCTTTATCTTTCCAAAGCCACCAGCTCCGGTTATAGGAACGCCGTCTTTTGAGACGGTGCTTTCGGCCAGCAGATAGATATCGCTCACATTGGTCTGGGTTTTTAGGATTCCCATCTGCACTGACAGATCACCCTTCGCGTTCGGAAGCGTAAGGACATCACCGTCCAGATTCATGGAGATAACGTGAACGCGGTCCCCTACGCGAAGCTTCTTCGGATCCGGATGATCTTTTTTTTGCTTTGGCGCGGGTGCTTTTTTCTGCCCCGTAGTGTTCATGCGCTCCCGAAGCTTGGTGCGTTCCTTTTCAAGCGCCTTTGAAAGATCGCTTCCGGCGGTCTGCTTGTTTACTAGGCGAATGGTCTCATCCACAAAGGCCTTGGTTTCTGAGAGCATAGCAGAAGCTTTCTCGTTGGCCTTGCGTAAAATCTCAGATTGCTTTTCTTCAAGCGTTCTTTGCTTATGCTCTAAGGACTGCCTTAGAGAAGAGTTTTCCCTGCGAATGCTCTCAAGCTCTTCTCTTTCTTTTTCTAAGGCGCGGCGGCTGGTCTCCAGTTGCGAGACGACATCCTCAAAGCTTGCATCCTCCGCATCAACCCGTTTTTTCGCATCCTCCACGATGTAATCAGGTATGCCAAGTTTTTGGGAGATGGCAAAGGCGTTGCTCTTTCCAGGAATTCCGATAAGCAGGCGATAGGTCGGCCGCAGTGTCTCAAAGTCAAACTCACAGCAGGCATTTTCTACGCCCGGGGTAGAGAGGGCGTAGAGCTTTAACTCCGCATAGTGGGTCGTGGCGATGGTGCGCACCTTGAGGTTATGTAAAAAGGCTAAAATGGCGGTGGCAAGAGCCGCTCCCTCCGTGGGGTCCGTTCCGGCTCCAAGCTCATCAAAGAGCACCAGGCAATCCTTGTCTGCTTTTTGCAAAATGGGGGCGATGTTTGTCATGTGGGATGAGAAGGTGCTAAGGCTCTGCTCTATGCTCTGCTCATCCCCGATATCAGCATACACCTCTCTAAAGACGGCAAGCCTTGAGTTGTCAAAGGCGGGAATGTGAAGCCCGGCCTGACCCATGAGGGTAAAAAGCCCCACGGTTTTTAG
>CAZYLH010000009.1:30609-35485 GCA_964648695.1 uncultured Lachnospiraceae bacterium
ACAGCCATGGGCTCCACAAAGATGGTGGAACCGGAGGAGCTCTGGTCATGTATCATGCCGGGAACCTGGGAGCGGTGATCCGCCCTCACAGGAAGACAGTAACGGCCGTTTCTCATGGTGATGATGGGATCCTGTAAGTCCGCCTTTTTGCTCTGGAGCATGGCGGTTAGCTCCGTCTGGATACGCCCTCTGACAGATGCCATATTTTTGCGGACTGAGTTAAGCCCGGGGCTTGCATCATCTGCAATCTCCTCCTCGGAGATAATGCAGCGGTCGATCTCATGGCAGAGTCCGGCTAAGGGGACAAGCGCCAAAAAGTCCTCATCAAGTGAATCGTATTCTTCCTCTGTAATGTCCTCTCTGGCACCGTAGGAGCGAACCCTTCCCGTAGTGCGAAGAAGCTTTGCGATTAACAAAAGCTCGGAGGCGTTTAAACTTCCGCCAAGGTCTAATCTTTTAAGGCTTTCCCGGATATCCTTGACGCCGGAAAATGAGACGCTGCCCTTTTTTAGAATTCTTGATAAAGCGTCCGAGGTGTTTTTTTGTCTAACGCAGATTGTATCTATATCAGATACCGGCAGGAGCTGTCTGCAAAGCGCCTTTCCCGGCTCAGAGCCCGCCTTTTCTGTGAGGCGGTCAATTATTTTATAGTATTCTAGTACGTTTAATGCTTTTGAGTTCATATGCGCTCCATTTCCCGAGAGGGAAGTTGGTTTAAAAGAAGTTTTCGTTCTTTCTTGCCGCCATTATAGCCCAGATTTTTTAATATTGCAACGCACACTTTCCTCTGTGAAAAATCCCCTTTGGGTATTCCCATTTTGCGCAAATTCCAGTATAATACCAATCAAAGTCAGGCGGCAGGCTTGATTCAAAAAGGAACTTATTGCCCGAGGAAATGAGCAGTTTAGATGCGTACACGGGAAGGATGTTTGTATGGAAGACCTTGAAAAGGATCAACTTGAAGAAGAACAGCTAAAAACGGAAGAACCGGAAGCGCCTTATATAAAAGAGAAGATTCGGCGCAAGAAACAAAACCCCATTCACATTTTGCAGCGGATTTTGCTGTGCGTCTTGCTGGCAGTAATCTTTGGGGCTGTGGCGGGCTTTGTGTCTGTAGTAGTGCGCCCGTGGGCGGAGCAGATAGGTAAGGAGGAGACTTCCTCCGCCGTCGTGGAGCTTCCGACATATGTACAGGATACCGCAGAGGACAGTCAAAGCGCGCAGGAGACAGAGGCGGAGACCACGACTATAGACGAGGAAGATGTAAATTTCAGTGACGCCCAGCGCCAGTGGATTCAAAATCAGATCAGCAATATGCTGGATGCGGATGCGGTGGAGATATCGGATCTGGATGAGTTTGACGCTCTGCTAAACAGCGTCACCACCCAGGCGCAGCAGAGCCTCTCGCTGATTGTGGGATATGCAGCAGGTGCGGAGCAGGGTGGCGCCTCTTCATGGGAGACTGTGGGAGTTGTGATTTATGCTAATGAGGATACCCAGGAGCTACTCATCCTCGCAGACGCCTCAAGCGTGACGGATGTGGAAAATGTGTATGTTAGTCTAACCGCCCTGTCAGATATTACGCTTCAGGCGACGGTTAAGGGATGGGATCATGTTTATGGCCTTGTGGTGTTTTCTGCATCAACCACCAGTCTTTCCGCGCAGGAGATTTCAGAGATTGAGGTGCTTGAGATTGGAAACAGCTATGAGGTATCTGCCTGTGACACCATCCTTCTCATAGGCGCGCCGTATGTGATTTACGGGTCAGTGGCAAGAGGGCATATCACATATGTGGACACTGACAGAAGCGCACTCGATTCAGTTTATCGGCTCTTTGATACAGATATCATCCTGCCGGAGGGTGCGAGCGGCTTTATGATAAACACAGACGGCGAGCTGGTGGGAATCCTTACAAGTAATCTTCGTGACAGCGCCCTTAGCGATTATGCGGCGGCCATAGGCACGGAGGAACTAAAGGGAACCCTAAGTAATATGATGAACGGTATTTCCTCAAGCCTGCTTGGCGTTTATGTCACAGATGTGACGGAGGAGCTGATCGATCAGGGAATGCCCGCCGGCGTGTATGTGACTGATGTTCAGGAGGATGGGCCAGCTTATGTGGCGGGAATTTCGGCGGGCGATGTGATTGTTGGTATCAGCACATCGGAGATTACCAGCGTCACAGATCTAACTCAGTGCATGTTAGAGGAGCATCTGCCGGAGGAGACTGTGATCGTCCAGGTGATGCGCATGAGCCCGGAGGGATATAAGTCCATGGAAATCAGCGTGACACTTGGGGCAAGGTAGAGCATAAGGAGACAGACAATGAATGATATACAGACGTTTTCTGAGGGAATGCACATAAGCCAGGTGCTGCTGTGCAGAACTAAACAGACCATGACTGCAAAGAGCGGTAAAAGCTATTATTCCCTGGTACTTCAGGACAAAACGGGAAGTATTGATGCGAAGGTTTGGGATTTAAGTGCGGGAATTGACCACTTTGAGCCGCTTGATTACATACATGTGGATGCGGATGTGACCTCATATAACAACAATCTCCAGCTAAATGTTCGGCGGATACGCAGAGCACAGGAGGGAGAGTATATTCCCGCTGACTTTTTCCCGTGTACTAATAAGGACGTGGAGACGATGTATAAGGAGCTGGTGGGGTATATAAATAAGATCCAGCATCCGAAGATGAGGGAGCTGGTCGAGAGCTTCTTTATAAAGGATACGGATTTTATAAAGGCATTTAAAGCACACTCCGCGGCTAAAAGTGTTCACCACGGATTTATCGGGGGGCTTTTAGAGCACACGCTTGCGGTGACAAAGCTTTGCTACTGTTACTGCTGGCTATACCCGCAGCTTAACAGAGATCTCCTCCTGGCCGCCGCCATGTTTCATGATATCGGAAAGCTTCGGGAGATATCGAACTTTCCTGCAAATGACTACACAGATGAAGGGCAGCTCCTAGGTCACATTGTCATAGGCTGTGAGATGGTTGGAGAGCGCATTAAGACAATACCCGGTTTCCCGGAAAAGACCGCCGCGGAGCTTCGCCACTGCATTCTGGCTCATCACGGGGAGTTTGAGTACGGCTCACCTAAAAAGCCAGCCCTTATGGAGGCGGCGGCCCTAAATTTTGCGGACAACACGGACGCCAGAATGGAGACCTTTATCGAGCAGGTGGTAGGAGCGACCAGCGCAGACTGGCTGGGCTTTAACCGCTTTGTGGACTCCAACGTAAGAAAGACCACGCCGCTGGAGTAGCCCCGCTTAAAGTTGGGAGAGAGCGATGGAAAAAAATCAGATTGTTACCGTGACAATTGAAGATATGAGTTCAGAAGGGGAGGGCATCGGAAAGGCGGATGGCTTCCCGCTTTTTGTCAAGGATACTGTGGTTGGCGATGTGGCTAGGGTAAAGGTTATAAAATGGAAGAAAACCTACGGCTACGGAAGACTTTTGGAGCTGATCACACCCTCACCGGACAGGGTGGAACAAAAATGCCCCATCGCCAGAGCTTGCGGAGGCTGCCAGCTCCAGAGCATGCGCTATGAAAAGCAGCTGGAGTTTAAGCAGAGAAAAGTTTGGAATAATCTTAAGCGCATCGGCACTCTGCCAGTGGAGCTTGTGGGATGTGATGGTGAGGTCCCTGACGGACACATCCCTGTCTATCCAACCATAGGGATGGAGAACCCCTGGCGATACAGGAACAAGGCGCAGCTTCCCATAGGGCTTGACAAAAACGGACACTTGGTTGCGGGTTTTTATGCTGGCAGAACCCACTGCATTGTCCCACAGGAGGACTGCCTGATCGCAAATGAGCTAAACAGAGACATCCTAAAGTTGGTGCTAGAGTTTATGGAGGAGTTTCACATCCGGCCGTATAACGAGGAGACCCATGAGGGGCTGGCGCGCCACATCCTGATACGGGTGGGCTATCACACCGGAGAGGTGATGGTCTGTCTGGTGATTAACGGACGAACACTTCCTCACAGCCATGAGCTTGTAAGCCGTCTTCTTTTAGTGCCAGGGATGAAAAGCATCTGCCTGAATGTAAACAGAGAGAGGACTAATGTTATCCTGGGAAAGGAGATCATCAATCTTTACGGTGAGGGATATATAAGAGACCGGATCGGAGATATAACATTTCAGATCAGTCCCCGCTCCTTTTTTCAGGTAAACCCCATTCAGACAGAGCGCCTCTATGAAAAGGCGCTTGAGTATGCGCATCTTTCCGGAAATGAGACAGTATGGGATATCTACTGCGGAATTGGAACAATCTCACTGTTTCTTGCAAAGAAAGCAAAGCTGGTGCGCGGTGTGGAGATTGTCCCGGAGGCTATAGAAGACGCCAGGAAAAATGCCAAGCAAAACGGCATAGATAACGCCGAGTTTTATGATGGAAAGGCGGAGGATGTGCTCCCCACCATCTATGAAAGGGAACATTCCCCTGCCGATGTAATCGTTCTTGACCCGCCAAGAAAAGGGTGCGATGAGGCGGTGCTTGAGACCATTGTGAAGATGGCGCCAAAGCGTGTGGTCTATGTAAGCTGCGACTCTGCAACCCTCGCAAGAGATTTAAAATGGCTGGCTGCGAGAGGTTATGAGACAAAATGCGTGCAGCCTGTGGACATGTTTGGGCAAGGGGGTCATGTGGAGTGCGTAGTATTGATGTCAAAAGTCAAATAATAGAATAGCGAAAAAGTGTAGGAAATGAGGGATTTCCGTGAGTCGGGGATTGTCAGAGGACTGGTTAAGATTTCCGGATTTTTCTTTTTATGGGCAAGTGGGAACTGGTCTACTGTGAAAAATGGCGAAGAGTTGAGTGGATAGGATAGATATTGGGGGTGTTGAGTTGACAGGTTGGATAAA
>CAZYLH010000010.1:0-11747 GCA_964648695.1 uncultured Lachnospiraceae bacterium
TAAAGACCTCTATCCAAGATATATTTTTCAACTGCCGCTGGCACCAGGCCCTCTATTGACATATTGCTTTTTACCCGTTTTCTTATCATTGTTGATGACACGGGGATAATCTCGTTTACGATAAACCTGATGTTCGCGTCAAATCGCTCTTGCAAAAGCGTCTGATAGGGCGCAAGCCTACTAAGATCATCCTTATTCCTGCAGGCTGCAACGATGTTAGCTTTACTAAATATGACCTCCGGCTGATACCACCTTTGCATGCCGACCAAGACATCCGAGCCTACAATATAATAAATTTCCCAATCCGGGTGAAGTTCTCTTAGCAAAGTAAGCGTCTTAGCAGTGTAGGTCATTTGTCCTGTTGAGATTTCAATATCAGAATAGCTAAAAAGGGGATGATCTGCGAGTGCAAGCTTAACCATCTGTTCACGGTCCTTATCAGAGACTTCTAGAGCATCCTTATAAGCAGGTGAACCGTTTGGCATGAAGAGCACGCATTCAAGTTCACACGCTTTAATGGCAGCCTTTGCAATGTAAATATGCCCGATATGGATCGGATTAAAGCTTCCGCCTAAAATCCCCACTCGCTTTTTTTTACTCATAAACATTTACTCTTATCACAGTATCTTCTCACTTTGGCAAAACTATTTTTCTCTTTTCAGGCTCATATGCCTGCTTGTAGAGAACAATTTTTCTACCGATCACCTGAACCACCTCGGAGTGAGTATGCTCTGCAATCGCCGTGGCTATCTCCTTTGGATCATCCAGGCAATTTTTCAGGACACTCAATTTTATCAGCTCTCTTGCCTCAAGAGCCTTGGCAATGGCCTCCACCATCTCCTCTGAAACGCTGCCCTTTCCAACCTGGAAAATCGGGTCAATGTTCATCGCAAGACCTTTTAAATAGGAACGCTGTTTTGAAGTCATTAATCTATACCTCTACTTGTAATATTCAAATTGCAGGCCGTACATGCGGACTGTATCGCCATCCTGGATGCCCAAGTTCTCAAGCTGAGATAAAATACCGGTATCTTTTAAGAATTTCTGGAAAAACTCAAAGCCTTTTTCAGAATCAAGGTTTGTATAGCCAAGCATCTTTTCAATCTTAGGGCCCTCCACCACATACATGCCATCCTCTAGGGTGACAGTAAATGGCAGGGACTCATCGCTTGTTGACTGGTAAACAAACTCACTTTCAAACACGGTGGGCTCTTGGGGAAGCTTGGCCAAAAGCTCCTTTAGCGCATGTAAAAGCTCCTTTATACCTTTGCCGCTTACAGCAGAGATCGGGTAAACATCTATGCCATCCCCCTGAAACTCTTCTCTTAATAGGTCAACCACTGCCGCTTGCTCTTCCTCTGAGAGAGCATCCATTTTATTCGCCGCGATGATCTCAGGCTTTTCTAAGAGCTTTGCATCATATTTTTTTAGTTCTTCACGTATGGCCTTGATATCGGCGATAGGCTCTCTTCCCTCAACTGATGCAGCGTCCACAATGTGAATAATCACCTTTGTTCTCTCGATATGGCGTAAAAAATCATGCCCGAGACCAACTCCTTCTGATGCGCCCTCTATAAGCCCAGGGATATCCGCGATGACAAAACCGTCAATTCCCTTAAAATCCACCACTCCAAGGTGAGGGTTTAGGGTTGTAAAGTGATAATTTGCAATCTCAGGACGGGCATTTGAAACCCTTGTCAAAAAGGTGGATTTTCCAACATTTGGAAATCCCACAAGCCCCACGTCCGCGATGCATTTTAACTCCATGAGAAGTGTCAGCTCCTGAGCTGACTGACCGGGCTGTGCATACTTTGGTATCTGCATGGTAGATGTGGCAAAATGCATATTTCCAAGGCCGCCCTTGCCGCCTTTTAAAACCGTCACTCTTGTGTTTTCACCGGACATATCGGCAACTATTTTTCCGCTGGTATATTCCCGAAGAACAGTTCCCTCGGGTACGCGCAGGATGAGGTCATGTCCGTTTGCGCCGTGCATCCGTCTCTTGTTTCCTTCCTGCCCATCCCCGGCAACGTACTTTGTCTTATGGCGAAAGTCCGTGAGCGTATTCATCCCCTTGTCCACCTCAAAGATGATATCTCCGCCTTTTCCGCCGTCTCCTCCGTCCGGGCCACCGGCAGCCACGTATAGCTCCCTTCGAAAGCTCACATGACCGTCACCGCCCTTACCGGAACGAATATATATTTTAGCGCGATCTGCAAACATAAAATTACCAAACCTTCTAATAAACAAAGAGTGGCTCCAAATCCATAATAGATTTGAAGCCATCAGTTTTTGGTTCCATGTAACAGGTGTTTTAAGCAACAGGATATACAGAAACCTGCTTCTTATCCCTACCCTTTCTCTCAAAACGAACAACGCCGTCAACCTTTGCAAACAGAGTGTCATCGCTGCCGATGCCCACATTGTTTCCGGGATGAATCTTTGTGCCGCGCTGTCTGTAAAGAATATTACCGGCTCTTACTACCTGGCCATCCGCTCTTTTAGCGCCAAGTCTCTTGGACTCAGAATCTCTACCGTTCTTGGTAGAACCAACACCCTTCTTATGAGCAAATAACTGAAGGTTCATCTTTAACATGGTTCACACCTCCTGATTTTTTATCAAAATATATTTGTTGTTTTGAAGCTTTTGCACATATCTGATACGCAAATGCCTCCTGCCATACTGCTCCTCTATGCTCTTTAATGTCAATAACATGGAGCTAAAGAGCAGCCTCTCCTCACTCCCAGGCTTTCTTGCATACTTAAAGCGCAGCAAGCCACTTTTTGCCTCATAGACCACATCCGCGTCTGTAAGCTCTAATGTGGCATTTATCGTGCTAAGTGTCACCGCCGATACAGCCGCACAGACAATGTCCTTGCCGTAAGTGCCGTATCCCGCATGCCCGCTTACCTTAAAGCCAAGATAGTCCTGGTTCTCATCAAACAAAACATGAACGATGATCATGACAGCTTATGCATTGATCTTGTCAATCTTCAGCTCTGTGTACTGCTGTCTGTGACCATTCTTCTTGTGATATCCGCTCTTTCTCTTGTACTTGTAAACGACAACCTTCCTGGCCTTGCCATTACCTACAACAGTAGCAGATACAGTAGCGCCTGCAACGGTAGGATTACCCACAATGAGCTCTCCGTTGTTCACAACAAGCACCTGATCAAAAGTGTAGGTAGAATCAGCCTCTGCATTTAGCTTTTCAACTCTGATAGTATCTCCCTCTTCTACCTTGTACTGCTTTCCACCAGTCGCAATAATTGCATACATCTGGCATACCTCCTATTTATCATTACTCGCCAGCTTCGGTGTCTGCATCGCAGAACTTTAAAAACCCCACTGAGCGGCATACCCGGTAATTCTAGCATTTGTGTATCGCAAAGTCAAGGATTATTTCGCAAAAAATAGCGGATTTCATCTATTTACACTTCTACGTTGATTTCAGAGAATATAGAAAGAAAACAATCTATTGCAGCAAAAAGTATCTTGAATTATACTATGAGATGACAGGAAAACTGGTCTGCTTACAGAATGACCTTTCTGTGAGTGCAAAGTCAAATAATAAGTATGGATAGGGTATAAGCCATGGAATATAAGGTTCAAATTGATAAAGAAAACATACTTCATCTTCGCAGTCTATGCCAGACGCTGCCGGAATATGCGGGGGATTTTTTTCGCGGTATCGAGCATAGAACCGCATCCCGCACAAGGATTGCATATGCGTATGATTTAAATATTTTCTTTAAATATCTCGTTAAAGAGCTTCCTGATTTTGAAGGGAGAGATACCACCTCAATCACCTTAGATGAGCTTGAACATCTCCACGTTACTGATCTTGAGCGCTTCCTTGAGTATGTAAAATACTACAAGGGGGATGAAAATCATGAGCATATAAACGGAGAGCGGGCTATAAAGAGAAAAATTTCATCCTTAAAAACCTTCTATAATTATTTTATTCAGACAGAGCGCATAACAAAAAACCCCGCGGCCCTCTTACAGACTCCAAAGCTGCATGATAAGAACATTATCCGTCTTGACCCGGGCGAGGTGGCAGCGCTCCTTGACCTGGTAGAATCCGGCGATGGTCTCACGGACAAGCAGAGAAGCTTTCATGAAAAGACCGCCGTCAGAGATCTTGCCCTTATCACTCTGCTACTAGGCACAGGGATACGTGTTTCTGAGTGTGTGGGTTTAGATCTTAAGGACTACGATGAGCGAGAAGGCTGTATACGCGTTTTCCGCAAAGGCGGTAAGGAATCCACCGTCTATTTTGGCGATGAGGTTATGAATGCCATGGACATGTATCTTGAGCAGCGAAAAAAAATGCCCGCCGCCGAAGGGCATGAGGAGGCTCTCTTTCTCTCTCTTCAGATGAAGCGCATAAGTGTCCGTTCTGTCGAAAATCTGGTAAAGAAATATTCCAAACTGGTCACCGGCTATAAAAAAATCACTCCTCACAAGCTGCGCAGCACCTATGGCACCAGTTTGTATCAGGCAACGGGGGATATTTACCTTGTCGCAGATGTGCTTGGTCACAGTGATGTAAACACCACAAGAAAGCACTACGCCGCAATCGAGGAGGAACAGAGAAAATATGCCAGAAACAAAGTGCGGTTAAGGACGGATGAAAGCTGAGGATGTTTACGTATTATCCTAAGGCCACATCTAAGATCATCATGAGGATAAATCCCGCTGCAAACCCGATAGTTCCTATATTACTGTGCTCTCCCTCATTTGCCTCCGGAATGAGCTCCTCTACTACCACGTACAGCATGGCTCCAGCCGCAAAGGCCAGGAGAAATGGTAGCACCGTAGAAAGAAGTCCCGAGAGCAGGATGGTGATAAGAGCCGCGGCCGGCTCCACGATGCCGGAGAGGAGTCCATATAAAAAAGCCCTGCCCCGGGTGATGCCGCCCTCGCTTTTTAGGGGCATGGAAATGATAGCGCCCTCCGGGAAATTCTGGATGGCGATGCCGATGGAGAGGGCAAAGGCCCCCATGAGAGAAATCTGGGCGTTGTCCGCCAGAACACCGGCAAACACCACGCCCACTGCCATTCCCTCAGGTATATTGTGCAGCGTCACCGCCATGATAAGCATGGTGGAGCGGCGCCAGTGACTCTTTGGCCCCTCCGGCTCCTTTTGGTCCATGTGTTGGTGAGGCACCATCTTGTCCAGAAAAAGCAGGAAGAACATACCAACTGCCACTCCCGCCGCCGCAGGGATAAACGCCAGCTTTCCCATATCCGCGGACATATCCATGGCCGGAATGAGAAGAGACCACACGGAGGCCGCCACCATGACGCCGGAGGCAAACCCCAACAGCAGCTTCTGAATACGGGGCGGCATGGTCTCTCCCTTCATTAAAAAAACACAGGCCGCTCCCAGTGTTGTGCCAAAAAACGGTATCAGAATACCGATCAGTACATTTTCCATTTATTTCTCCTAATATTCTCCTAATTAAAATAAACCATCTCGCCCTTATCACTACTGTCAGTGGGAGAGATGGGTGGTGCGGGAATTTCCTTTAACGATATAAGAGGGGCTAAACACCCCTCTTTTTTTGCTTTTTATCCGGCATTTGCCTTTCTTTTACTCTCCGCAAGCGCCAGTATCACATCCACGCATCCCTCATAGCCTATCGTGCTACTGTTTAGACAAAGGTCATAGCTTTTTGCATCCCCCCATTTTTTCCCTGAGTAAAAGTTGTAGTAGTTGGCTCTCTTTTTATCTTCTTTTACGATGAAGCTTTTGGCCTCATTTTCGGTCTTTTCATGGCGCTCCATAATGATCTTAATCCGCTCCTCCATATTTGCCAAGATAAAGACGCTGGTCGTATTTGGATAATCTGCAAGCGCGTAGTCCGCACATCTTCCAACGATCACACAGCTCTCGCGAAGCGCTAATTTCCTTATAGCTTCAAACTGAGCTAAAAATACCTTGTGATTTAGCGGCAAATTATTTATGAGATTATTCACCGCGCCAAAATTTCCGTACTGGGTATCCATAGCCAGGGAATATAAAAAGCTATTGGTAGGTTTTTCGTCAAAGGATTCAAAAATATCCTCACAGAATCCGCTTTCCTGTGCCGCTAACTGGATAAGCTCCTTGTCATAGAACTTTACGCCCATCCTCTCAGCAAGCATTTTGCCTATCTTTCTTCCTCCGCTGCCAGTTTCACGTCCAATGGTAATCACAGTATGTCCATTCATAAGCAACCTCCGTTCTGGCTACCCGTAGCATATAAACTTACATCGCCCTCAAGTACACCTTTTTGATATCTGTATTTTACCATACGAAAGAAGAATAAGCAAGCAATAATCATAAGTTTTGCTAATTGTTTACACAATTGCGCTTCTCTGTCACCTTATCCTTTCCAATCAGCTTCCTAAAATAATCCGGCAGTGGAGCTGTAAATTCCAGGTAATCACCAGTTTTTGGATGAGAAAAGCCCAAAATATAAGCGTGAAGGCACTGCCCCTGCAGTTTTTTATTTGTCTTTCCGCCGTAAACCTCATCTCCTAAGAGAGGATGACCAAGCTTTGCCATATGCACGCGGATCTGATGAGTGCGCCCGGTCTCTAAGCGGCATTCAATCCAGGTGTAGCCATCATAACGCCCAAGCACACGGTAGTGTGTTACAGCCGATTTACCGTGCTCATAGTTTACAGCCATTTTTTTTCGATCTATCGGATGCCTTCCGATCGGAGCATCAATCACACCTTCCTCTTCTCTCACATTTCCGCAGGCAAGCGCATAATAACGTCTAGTGATGCTGTGCTCCTTTAGCTGAGCGGCTATTGATTGGTGTGAAAAGTCGTTTTTGCAGGCAATTAAAACACCGGTCGTATCCATATCTATGCGGTGTACTATACCGGGGCGCATGATCCCGTTGATGCCTGATAGGGAATCCCCGCAGTGATACATAAGCGCATTAACAAGAGTGTTGCTAAAATGTCCCGCCGCGGGGTGAACAACCATTCCCTTTGGCTTATTGATAAGGATCACATCATCATCCTCATACAGGATGTCTAAGGGAATATTCTCCGGTAAGATGTCCGGAGCAATAGCCTTTGGGATATTTATCTCGATCTCATCTCCTGCCGATACAGAGTAGCTTGGCTTTACGCTTTTTGCGCCAACCAGGATCTCATTTGACTTTATAAGCTTTTGAATGTAGCTTCTTGTAAGGTCGGGATTTAAGAGAGATAAATAATGATCAATCCGATCACCTACGTAATCTTCAGAGACAACAATCCTTTTTTTCACGAATCAAAATCCTTCCTTAAATCAGAATTACTCTCTGGATCAAAATTATTTTCTAAATCAGAATCCTTACTTGTAAGAAAATTCCTGTTCTTTCCTAGAAATGTGAGTTGCTCCCCATCCTTATAAAAGAAGATGACTAAAAGGAGTAAAAGGATGCATGCGCCCGTGACACACATATCGGCCAGATTAAAATTAGGGAAATTTATCACGCGGATATAGATAAAATCCACTACGTAATTTAACCTTATGCGGTCAATCATATTTCCGATTGCTCCGGCTATGAGGAGAATATATACAAGCTGCAGGGGAAGCAACCGTTTTTTATAAGGTGTGGTCTCAAACAACACCAGCACCACAAGTAAAATGATACCTGAAACGATCACTAGTCCTAGCTGTTTGTTTTGAAATATTCCAAAGGCAGCGCCCCTGTTTTCCGCATACTGAAGCTCCAAAATTCCTTCGATAAGAACGATGGAGGTCGAATTCTTTAGGTATTTCACAGCAAGACTTTTGGTATATTGATCTAAAAAAACCAGGAGGGAGGTTAAAAGCACCCCGAAGACGTTTCGAATAGCAAGTTGTCTGATTCGCTCCATAGTCGCATCCTTTCTCATAAGCATTTATACGCAAAAAGACCATTGCTAAAGAAGCAATGGCCCAAGAGTACTTTGCCTGTTAAAAATCTCTGAGATTGTCAAACTGTCCATCACTAAAAGCTCCTGTCATCTCAACATGGGGCGGAGCAAAAACAAGAACCTGACTGTTGATGGTATTAAAATTACCTCCGATTGAGTAATTAGCACCTGTCACAAAATCTGTGACATACTGAGCAATTTCCAGATTCAGTCCCTCAAGATTGATAATTACAACCTCTCCATTGAGAAGATGGTCAACCGCGATACGCGCGTCTTCCTCGGTCTTCGGCTTGATCATGTACAGCTCCGAACTCTTCTTAGGCATGGAGCCGGTATTGCCCATAGCTCTACTCATAGGAATTACTCTTGCACCCCCTGTTCTGGTATTGCCGCGCCCCTGCCCCGAAACTCGCCTGTCGTCCTGAGCTGTTCTGGGAGCATAATCTGCATTTGCCGAAGATGAAGCGGATCTTTTGTAGGATGAATTTTCTCTTGGATCCTCGAAATCATCATCCTCTTCATAATCGTCATCGTAATGCTTGCGCTTAAAAAGATTCCTGAAAAAGCCGCCGCTTGACTCCTCATCATCCTCAAACTCATCTACGTCGTCAAACTCGTCAAAATCTTCATCGTCCTCATCAAAGGCGTCTACTCGAAACTTGTTTTTAATTCCTTCCATCATGCTCATAATCGTTCTCCCTTACTGACATTGTTTTCTGTCCGTAATCCCTCACGCCAAAAATTGCCGTGCCTACTCTGACCATTGTTGCCCCCTCTTCTATCGCGACTTCAAAATCGTTCGTCATACCCATGGACAACTCAGCCATACGTATATTATCCACTTTTTTACTCTGAATGTCAACAAAAAGATGCCTTAGATCTCTAAAAATTGCGCGATTTTCCTCAGGATTTGCCACAAATGGTGCAACTGTCATCAAACCTTTTATGTGAACATTTGAAAATTTAGCAATTTTACAGCAGGCGTCAAACACATCCTCCACATAAAAACCTGTCTTAGTCTCCTCTTTTGAAACATTTACCTCTAACAGGATATCCACATCGCAGCCTTTCTTAAGCGCCTCTTTTTGGATTTGTTCAGCAAGCGAAACCGTGTCAACCGAGTGGATCATTGCCACCTGATCTACAATATATTTCACCTTGTTCTTCTGCAAATGGCCTATAAGATGCCACTCACAGGTGTCTGGTAGCTGCGGGATTTTTCCGACAAGCTCCTGAACCTTATTCTCGCCAAAGACATACTGTCCAGAGCTTAGACAGTCCCTAATCATATCCACAGGTTTTGTCTTGCTGACCGCTATCAGTTTTATATCGCCAGTATTTTTTCTGGCACGGTGCGCGGCACGCTCGATGCGTCTTCTAACCTCGTTTAAATTATCGGCAATCATCAGTAAATGAGCTCTCCTTCCTGAATAAGAGATCCGTTTAGGGCAATGCGATCATAGCAGGATATGCTGCCCGTATATCCCTCCTCCACGATCACATAGCCATCGTCAAGCTGGGCCAGGATATTTACCGGCTGAAATACGGCATAGCCCTTGTTTACACAGTAAACGCCCTGCACTGCCTGTTTTTCGCCCACCTCATAGACATCTGTGCTGTCTTCACCTGAGATAATTAGAATATCTCCGTCCTCAAAGGCGGAAGGGTCCACCAGGTAATAATCATCGTCATACTCACCAATAATTGTGATGGCTGTAAAGACTGCCTGTATCTCACCGTCCTCCTCATATTGGAGCATACAACCGTACTGGCTTGAATTGCCGCCAAGTGTGCAAAAGCGCTTTGGTATCAGGAGATAGTCCTTGGTAACCAGTGAGGATGATGGAATCTTTAATCCCTCGATGATGTTTGAGGATATCTCTATATCGGTAAATCTCGTGTTTGCAAGGAGGTATCCATATTCTGAAAATTCTACGCAGGCATATGTCGTTCCATTATTGTCATAGATAAGCTCAAAGCTTCCCGTAATGGTCTTGTCGATGTCTGAAAAGTAGACCGACAGAGTGGACTTTTCGGCAAAAGTTTCCTGATCCTCCTCTGTCATCTCAAATACAATGGTAAAGCTGTCAGATGAAATAATCTTATATAACGGTTCACCCTCATTAACAAGTTGTCCTGAGGCGATTGTTGTCAGGCTGTAGCTATCCGGATCAATCTCATCAGCGCTGAAATTTTCCAGATCAAAATCTTCATAGCCGTCATAGGTTGAGACAAAGGTTCCGCTTATAGGCGTGTTTGTAACCGCAAAGGTATATTCATCCGTGGCACCGCCAAGAGATTCTATGGCTTCCTCTGTGAGAAATGAGAGGAGATTTAAGTTTATTGTGCTCTTTGTTGTGTAAAGGTCCTCGTAGTCATTAAGGTCAAAGGAGAGGCTTAGTGATTGTAGTGAGTTTTTTAGGCTTAAAAGCGCTTCATCGCTAAGCTCATTAGCCGTAAGAAGCAGCTGGGACATGAAATCTCCGTCCTCATCTAGGGTGCACACCGTCTCATTTACCCGAACGCGCTCTCCCTGTGTGCAGTAGTAATTTACATAGCCAGAATACTCCGAATAATATAAAGTCTCATCCCTAACTATTAACGCGCTATATGTGGGAGCCTTGCCGTTATTACCCCTGACAACCTCATAAATGCCGATATTATCCTTAAAGAGATATTGCAGGAGCAAAATAAGAATATATGCAAAAACGATCAAAAAAATGACTGCAGAAAAATGCAGATGAAAGCGCTCGCGCACCGGAAGGAGGCGCTGTATATTGGAGTTGCTTTTCCGTTTGTTTCGTCCGGATTTTCTTCTGTTACCTGAACTCATAACGCCCCTTTCTAAAAATTGTGGCTACCCACTGAAAACAGGGGCTGTTGCCACTCAACAGCCCCTTTGGTATATAATTTATTAATTGATAACCAGATTTTTTGCGTTGTCCGGGAGCGTATCAGAGTCCATGGACACACTCAAAATAAATTTGATGCCATGCTGATCGCTGAGTTTTTGAAGCGTGTCGATAACCTGCTCTAGCTGATCTTCTTCAATATTTGAAATTTTTAAAAAGCTGTCAAAATAAATCTCCTGAAGATCAAAATCCTGCGAGATAATGCCTGCCAGAAATCCTAAAAACGCATCGTAGCTTTTAACCGGATAATCTGTGACATTAATAAGCCTTATACGGCTGTTAAGCTCATACATATGCTGTGTGCTTTTATCCAGATAAACGATCGTTCCATCTGTTCCCGATATGGCTTTATTAGCCTTATCTAAAATACATTTGGTTTTTCCCACACCCCTCTTACCTGCAACAATCTCTATCATATGCCCCTCGCTTCTGTGCGTTATACGTTTTTTATACATAGAGCGGAAAACGCACAACCGCACCAGTATGTTTTTTTCGATAAATGTTACCGATATTATAATATGAGTGCCTATATTTTTCAATCCTTAATTAGAAATCTGGGAAAGAATTTCCTCAGTCTGCGCCAGGCAATCCGCATAGCCATCACACCCTGCAACAAAGGCGAGGTAGCGCATACCGTCTTCGTCTTCGGCGATGGTAAGCATCTGCGTGGGGTTTGTCTCCTCAGCCTCGCACACTCCACCGACAATGCTAAGGCCCGTGGCGCTCTCATATCCATGCAGGAAATATGGAAGTGAGTTAGTAAAGACAATCCCGTTTTGTGACTCGCCGTTTGTATATTGGCAGCTGTAGGTGGAGGTTTCAAGCATTTCCATCAGATCAGAATTGTTGACCGCGTTTCTAAAGAAGAGATACAGGTCATAGATCGTTGTCTGCTGACCGCTCTCCTCGGTTCCAAAACAGTT
>CAZYLH010000010.1:11847-31189 GCA_964648695.1 uncultured Lachnospiraceae bacterium
GCGGTACAATTTTCCACCGGATATTCAGAATCGTCTAAGAGATACACCTGATCCTTGGCATAACTGTCAAGCCTTTTTTCCTTTCCGACATCGGCATTTAACTCGGAGGTGTCATCAGAAAATGTGTACTCGCGAACATAAGAAGTCACAGAGCTTTTGCACCCAGAAAGCACCATCAAGGCCGTTAGAATGATACTACCCGTCATACATCGTCTCTTCATCGGTACGCATTCCTCCAATCAAGATCGCCTCTTTCGATAGCGTGAAGCAAAATCTCCGCAGAGGCAAGATTTGTGGCGATGGGAATGGGCGCCAGATCACACAGCTGTATGATATTGTGCGGCTCTGGGTCATTGACCTTGGGTGTGAGAGGATCCCTCAAAAAAATGACAGCGTCTAATAGATTGTCCTCAATTAACGCGCACAGCTGATTCTCACCGCCAAGATGACCTGCTAAGAGTTTGTAAACCGGAAGGCTCACCCCCTCCTCAACCGTTCTGCCCGTCGTACCGGTGGCATAGAGCGTGTGTTTGCTAAGTACATTGCGGTATGCGATGCAAAAATTCAGCATTAGTGTTTTTTTTGCGTCATGAGCGATCAATCCAATATTCATACGTATGCTCCTTAATGTTATTTTATCTATAGAGCCTACAGATCAGAGAAAATCGTATGCTCCTTTTGTTTAATCTTACGTTGAAGTCCTATATTTAGGACAATGCCTACGGACATATACATGCTGATAATTGAGCTGAGTCCATAGCTTACAAAGGGCAGTGGAAGACCGGTGTTTGGCATAAGCCAGGTTGCAACGGCGATATTGATAAAGGTCTGCATCGAATACATTGTGGCAAATCCCACGCAGATGCCTCGGCCCGCGATAGTATCTGCATTTTTTGCTATCATCAGACATTCAATTATGAGGAGCAAAAGCAGCAGAATAATTACCATACATCCGACAAAGCCCAGTTCCTCTCCGGCTATAGTAAAGATAAAATCCGTATGTGACTCTGAGATAAAATTTCCGTTTTTAACCGACTCAAATGTGGTGGTGTTTAAGCCCTTACCAAATAATCCGCCGCTTCCAATGGCCATGACAGAATTTTGCTGCTGATAGACACTGTCCTGAAACTGGCTTGGCCAGATAAATGAGAGGATCCTCTTAAGCTGGTAGTTATCCGCGGCGATTTCCTGAAGCTCCTCCGTGGTGTGGCTTAGTATAAAGTAGATAAAATACAGCACAAACGGTGTCACCGCTCCGACACATCCAAGTATCAGTTTATAGCTGATCTTGGCGGCATAGAGCATAAATGCCACGATCACGCACATCAAGATGGTTGTGGACAGATCAGGCTGACGAAACACAAAGAATATATGAGGCCCCACCATCAGGATTACCAAAAGCCACACATAGGGCTTGTTGATCTTGCTATGAAAATAGCCTATAAGCGCCGCAAGGCATACCACGATCGCAAGCTTTGTAAAATCTGAGACCTGTATCTGACCTATAAGGGGCAGAACCACCCAGCGCTTAGCGCCGCCATGTGTTTCACCTGCTACATATGTAAGGATCAAGAGCGCCATGTCGACGATATAAATCAGCGGCCACAGCTTTAGCACCAGTTTGTAGCTAAGAAGCATCATGATAATCATCATGACAATCCCCACACAGATGCCAAAAATCTGACGCTTATAATAGTCGGCATAATAAGTGGAATCATGGGTCGCGCTGTAGATTAAGAGCACCCCGATAACACTCAGCACTAAAACATATAGAATAATCCGAATATTTAAATTTTTAAGATGATATTTTTCAAACATAGCCTTTAATTATGAGCTGCGCACTCTCCTACCGCGCGCATAGAAGAGGGTACTAGGACTTTTTTCTGGAAAGACTTCGCATAAATCCTCTGACGCCGTTTGTGGCGTCTAAATCCGAGATTGGTATGTTCTCTCCCATTACCCTTTTGCAGATATTTAAAAAGTTTCGTCCCACCGCGTTGTTTGCGGCACAGACAGGCTCTCCCTTATTTATGGAGATGATTATGCTCTTATCGTCCGGTATGGCGCCAATTACAGGAACAGGCAAAAGCTCATTTATATCCTCCATTGACATCATATCTCCCCGGCGCACCATATCCATGCGAATTTTGTTGACAATCAGATCAATGCCGCGAATGCCGTTCGCCTCCAAAAGGCCGATAATTCGGTCTGCGTCGCGAATGGCAGAGATTTCCGGCACGGTCACTACTATCGCGCGGTCTGCCCCGGCAATGGCGTTATTAAAGCCATGCTCTATCCCTGCCGGACAGTCTAAAATAACATAATCAAACTTCTCCTTAAGCTCCTGTGACAGTCTTCTCATTTGAGAGGGGGTCACGGCAGTTTTATCTCTGGACTGAGCGGCCGGCATAAGATGCAGGTTAGGATAGCGAGTGTCCTTTATAAGGGCCTGATACAGCATACATCTCTCCTCCACAACATCGATCAAATTGTAGACGATTTTGTTCTCAAGCCCCATAATGACATCAAGGTTTCTAAGACCGATATCCGTATCGATCAGCACAACCTTTTTTCCAAGTATTGCCAGACCCGTACCGATATTTGCCGAGACAGTGGTTTTCCCAACGCCTCCCTTACCGGATGTTACAACGATCACTTCTCCCATTTTTCTCTCTCCCGAAATGGAAAATAATTTAATCTCCCACGGTATCCCCGCTACTTTGAATGATCTGTGTACCTATTATGTCATCCAGTGTGATTTCACCAAAATAGTATCTGTATATCTCGCGCGCAAGCTCTGCAGTATAACCTGAGGAATATCCGTTTCTGATCGTACATGTCACAGTGATTTCAGGATCCTCAGAAGGTCCATAGCTTACAAAAAGCGCGTGATTCGGCCTGTATAAATCCTCCTGTGCAGAGCCGGTTTTGCCTGATATATCAAAATCCACTGAACTGAAATAGCTGGAAACTGATCCGCTGTGGGTCACCTCATACATTCCCTCCTGAATGATCTCCCATGTACTCTCAGATATTCCCTCTATGGTTTCTGAAGCGTTTTCACATTCGTCAACGACATTGCCCTCGTTATCGACCACCTTTTGCAAGAGCGTCAACTCAAAGAGAGTGCCTTTATTTGCTATCGCTGTCACATATCTTGCAAGCTGAATTGGAGAGAAGTTGTTCGTTCCCTGTCCGATAGCTGATGCAACCGGATATGTAGTTGAAATCTGAGGCGTGTACTCAGAAATCTCCACACCGCTCCTTTCATCTAAGCCAAGTAAAGATGCATACTTTGCAAGCGTCTCAATTCCAAGCTCTGCGTTATAGGTTCCGTCAGCTTCAAGGCTTAGTTCATATCCAACATTGTAGAAGAAGAAATTACACGAATTTGCGATTGCCTCTATAACGTTTAGCGCACCGTGACCTATATTTTGTTCTGTGTAAATCCAGCAGTTAGCGGAAGGCTCCACAAGATCAAAGATACCCGTACAGTCATAGGTTGTATTGATATCTATCAACCCCTCCTCTATAGCGGCGATGGAGCTGATCATCTTAAAAGTGGATCCGGGAGCGGAGCGCGCCTGAGTGGCATAGTTGAAAAGCGGATTTGAATTATCCGCTAAAAGCGAGCTGTAATAAGTCGCATCAACGCTTCCCGAAAACATGTTGTTGTCGTAGCCTGGATAGGAAACCAGCGCTAAAATCTCTCCCGTATCTACATCTGTAATTATCACAGAGCCGTTGCACGGGTCAAGCGCAAGCTGTGCAGGAGTGATCAAAAGATTTGATATGCAGTCATAGATGAAATCGTAGCAGGTGTCAGCGTCCGCGTTCATCAGGCTTTCCTCGGTAGCAGCATCCGCTTCCAGGATCCCTTGCGAAAAAAGGGTTTCACAGATAAGCCACGGCTCAATGATCTCATCATCAATCAAATACTCGATCATGAGCTTTATAAAATCCTCATCGCTCCAGAGATCTGAGAGCAGCTCTTCTGTTAAAAGCTCATAAATCTCATCGCTCTCATAATACTCATCATCTGACGTCAGACTGCTGATATCTATGACATCGCTCTTTGCGATCTCACCGTAAAGGAATGAGCGAATGTCTCCCTCTCCGCTTAGGACTGCCTTGTAGCTGTCAGATGATGTGTCCAGTTCATCCGTATCTATATAACCGGATTCGTTACATATATAGGAGAAAAAGTACTGCATATAAGCCTGGATGTCCTCATCAAGCTCTTCGATTGGCTGAGGATTCTCAGAGTATAGCTCCTGGCTTATTATCTCCATCACCTGCTCCTGCATATCCTCGATGATCTTAGCAATCTCCTCCTCCCATGAAGGGGCATCGTCATCATAGAGCTCGCTGATGGAAATGATGTTATTGTCAAACAGATTAAAATAGACGTCCTTTATGGAAATCTGAATTCCTTCCGTTGCAAGGACATTATCCTCCACATCATCGGGGGTTAAATACGTAAGAATAATGCTAGCCATCTCCTGCTCTAAGAGCTTATAGCAGGCAATCGTAAGCTCGTAATCTATTGTGAGATAGACATCGTCTCCTACCACAGCCTCTTCCTCGGAGATAATCTCAAGGACTTTTCCGGTGCTGTCAAGATACATTGTCCGAGAGCCCTTTGTCCCTGAAAGCTGCTGCTCCATGACGGATTCGATGCCGCTCTTTCCGATCACATCCCCGCTCTCATACGAAGAATCTTCCTCCTGTAGAGCGGCTAACTCGTCAGAATCTGCAAGACCCGTATAGCCGATAATATGGGCAAAATACTCTCCGTCCGGATAGACGCGGATATAATCCTCTTCCACATCCACGCCCTGTAGATCATTTGAGTATTCCATCACCGTTGCCATGGTCGTCTCCTTTACATTGGAGGCGATGGTTATTGATATATATTTCTGGTACGTATTCTGCGACAGACTATACCTTATAGACACAACGCGAAGGAGATCATAAGGGTCAAGCTCTACCTGATTTCCGTCCTCATCCACCCATGTATCAAAATAATAATTATCCATCATGATCTCTATGGCCTCGTCCGCTGATATGTCGGATGGATATTTTCCGTCCTCTCCGTCAAGGTCACTTAAGGAGCAGCCGTAGATGTCTCTAAGGAACTGCTTTTTTCTGGTCTCTGAGGTGGTTGTAAACGCAAATGTCTCATCACTCCCGTCTTCTGCAAGGCCGATCGGAATATCAACCTCCACCTCCTCATCACAGGAATCAAGGAGCTGGATAAGCTCTAAGATCATCTGGTTTTTATCCGCATTTCTCTCGTAATATCCCGTATCCTTTAGGGTCACTGAGTATACAAGCTCATCATATGCTAAAAGTATGCCGTTGCGGTCATATATATTTCCGCGAACAGCCTCCGTGGTTACAGTGGTAAGGGTCTTTTGAATATAGTCGCTCTGGTGCTCCTCCGCCTCAAGGATCTGGAGCTGGAAAAGCCTGACAACCAGTATCCCAAACAACACAATAAAAAAAACAGAGAGAGGAAAAAGGCGGGAGCGGATCAGTCGTTGCAAAAACTCCTTAAATATTTCCCATAATTCTCTAAACAAACTTTAACACGCTCCTTTTTTCGTGATTCTCAAGGATATCATTCAAAAGCATGATCGCTCCGTAAAGAAAGATACCAATGACAGTGGTTAGTACCATCTCCGGCAAAATAATGTTCTTCAGATATGAGAGTACTCCAAGTCTCCCTCGCAGCAAAAAGCGAAAAACGTAAATATAAAAATGATAAATCACCTGAGAACATAAGCCGGTTACAATGGGGATAAGCGGAACATTTACATCTATATGCTGATATAAAAATCCGCACATAAAACCGATGTACATGTAAACCAAGCCGTAAAATCCCAGATATCCCCCGCTCATTAAATCAAGGAACAAGCCGCTCACCGCTCCGGTGATCATCCCCTCCTCTCTTCCGCGTAAGATACCGATGGTAAAGGTAATCACTAGAAGTAAATTTGGCGTAGTCTGGATTATCGAGATCATTCCAAACACGCTGGTCTGAAGCAAATATGCTATTAGGATAAGCAGGGCTGTCCCAATAAATCTTATCATAAAACTCCTTTACTCGTCTGAGAGCATGGACGCCTTGGTCTGAGTGATGACAAGTACATGCTCCATGTGTGCAAAATCAACAGCCGGTATCAAATAGCCGGACTGCGTAAGCTCATTGCTGTCCGTGGTGATATTATACGCATATCCGATCAAAATTCCGGAAAGATATTTGCTGCTGGTTGTGGAGGTGATGATGCGCTCATATTCCCCAACGGTTGCGCTTGTAGAGAGGTTTGTGATGCGGATAAAGCCTTCATCAAGAAGTTCTAAGTCCCCGCTTACAATACACGAATCCCTGCTCACAGATGATACAGCGCTCACATTCATATCATCGGCGATGATACTTGTCACAATGCTGTAATTCTTGCCGACGTCTGTGACAATTCCCGCAAGCCCGCCGCTGGCAAGGACATTCATGTCCACCTCAATGCCGTCATCTGAGCCCTTATCTATGGTGAATTCATAAAACCAGTTTCCGGTGTTTTTTGCGATAACCGTAGCCCCCACGGTGGGATATTCTGAATAGGTTCCGGCTAACTCCAGTAGATCTCTTAACTCATTTAACTCATATTTTTCGGAGCTAAAATCAGAAATCTGCTGTAAAAGCTCCTCATTCTCCGCCTCTAAAGATTCTATCTGGGCGAGAAGCTCTTCCTTTTCTGTGCTCTGATCAGCCAAATCCGAAAAGAAATCCTTAACATTTTGTATGGAGCTGCGAATGGGCGACATCCATCCGGCAAGGATACTCTTGTAGCTTGATATGCTTCCACCCAGGGCGTATGTGACCACAATAAGCGTAAGCATAACGATGGTTAAAAGCATCAAAACATATTTTAATTTCAAGTAAAATTTAAACTTCTTTTTCATCCATTTATCAATCCGATTCTCTTTAAACTTGTGTAATTTCTGTCTCCGATGATAATGTGATCAATGAGCCTTATGTCCATCATCTCTCCGACATCCGCCACACGCCTTGTAACAGCTACGTCTTCTTCACTTGGCGTTGGATCGCCGCTTGGGTGATTGTGCACCATTGCCAGATAGACCGCCTCATTCTTTAGAGCAAATGAAAATATCTCTCTTGGAGAGATCAGGGATGCCTTTACCGTACCGGCACTTAGCATTCTGTCACAGATCAGCTTGCATTTTGTGTCAAAAAGGCAAACCCAAACCTGCTCATGCCTCTCATGGCGAAGCTTTTCCATATAGTAATCCGCTATGGATCCCGGGCTGTTCATAAGAAGCTTTCTGGCCGCCTGCTGCCTTGCTATCCTTTTTGAAAGCTCAGATAGACACAGAAGCTGGATGGCCTTTACCTCTCCAATCCCCTTTATGGCTGTGTAATCCTTAAAGCTCATCTGCATAAGCCCAACAAGGCTGTCCTTACCGGAGCGCATAAGTATCTGCCTTCCAAGCTCAATTGGGTCATGCTCTTTTGTTCCGGTTCGTATAAAAACCGCCAGAAGTTCTGAATCTGTCAGAACCTCTGGGCCATATGCCTTGCATTTTTCATAGGGCTGCTCACCCTCGGGTATGTTTCTTAATTTCCCCATTTACATCCTTTCATGGAGAAGTAAGCAACTTACATAAGTCTGTATATGATTGCCGCAATTACAACTCCAATTATCGAGGCGATGTTTATCTGGATGGTCAAGGCAAATGTCAAAACCAATATACCAAGGTCAATCACAAGTGGCTGTGAAAGCCCAAAGCTCTGTCCGTAGGAAAGCCAGCTAAGCGCTCCTATATTTTCGACAAGCGTCCCTATAAACCCGCCGATCACTATACCGCACAAGATCAATAAAAACAGTGCCCAGTTATTTTTCCCATACGTATTTTTGCCAGCCATATTTCCCTCCGTAAAAGAGCCTAAAGCTCATCTTCTCATCATTCCAAGCCATTTTAACATAAAATCTTCTTATTGCATAGAGAATAATCATGAAGTTTTTGTTGCTTTGTTGTTAATGGAGATAAGCCCCCTATCGCACAGCTCCTGTAGGGAGCGCAAAATACCATACTTAACATGCTGCCAGGTTAGTCCTCCCTGGAAGTATACCGCATATGGCTCTGTTAGCGGCCCGTCCGCACTAAGCTCTATGGACGCGCCCTGTACAAATGTTCCGGCTGCCATTATAACATTTGCCTCATAGCCAGGCATATCCCATCCTTCCGGAGTGACAAAGCTGTCCACGGGCGATGCAGCCTGTATACCTTTGCAAAAGGCGATCACTCCATCAGCACTACCAAGCTCTATTGCCTGTATGATATCATTTCTCTCCTCATTCGCGCGTGGGACAACACTAAATCCTAAGCCTTCGTAGAGGGCCGCTGCAAAGATTGCTCCCTTGACAGCGCTTGCCACAACAGTCGGAGCTAAAAAAAGCCCCTGATAAAAGCTTTTTAAAACGCCCAGATTTGCCCCGACTTCGCTTCCGATTCCCGGGGCAGTTAGGCGGTAGGAACACAGATCTATTAAATCCTTTTTCCCTACAATATATCCGCCTGCCTCTGCAAGGCCGCCGCCAGGATTTTTTATCAGTGAGCCGACCACAAGGTCAGCCCCGACATCTGATGGCTCGAGCACATCCACAAACTCCCCGTAGCAGTTGTCGACCATGATATACACACACGGCGCTTTCTTTCTGATAAAGGAGATCGCCTCACCTATCTGGTCTACAGAAAAAGAGGGTCTTGTCTGATAGCCCTTTGATCTCTGGATATGAACCAGCTTCGTCTTTTCATTTAAAAGCGACTCTATCCGGGTATAATTAAAAGAGCCGTCAGGAAGGAGATCTGCCTGAACATATTTAACCCCAAAATCCTTTAGAGAACCGGGGCAATCCCTTATGCCGATCACTTCCTCAATGGTGTCATACGGTTTTCCAACGATTGACAAAAGCTCATCCCCCGGGCGCAAAACGCCAAAGAGCGCGACTGCAAGGGCATGGGTACCGGAGACAATTTGCGGGCGCACAAGCGCGGCCTGTGCATTAAATACCGACGCATAAACCTTCTCAAGCGTATCCCTTCCCGTATCGTCATATCCATAGCCGCTGCTGGGATTAAAATGCTCCGCGCCGACATGATTTTCCTGCATGGCGCGAAGTACCTTTAGCTGATTATACTCTGCGATTTCATCCAGCTTTTCAAAGCGCGGCTGTAGGTCCTTTAGCGCGATTTGTGCATATTCGCATATCTCTTTTTTTATTCCCATCTTCTCATACATGCTCTGTAGCGTTGACATTTGTTCCTCCTAATCGGTCGAAATTTGCTTACTCTTTAGGATATGCAGCATACACATAAGAAGCGCACTCTCATCCGCATAATCTTCCTTGTTAAGCCAGATCACATCCTTCTCTCTCTTAAACCAGGTAAGCTGGCGCTTGGCAAAATGACGTGTCTCGCGCTTAATCCTATAAACCGCCTCCTCAAGAGTGATCCTACCCTGTAGGTGGTCTATCATCTCCTTATAGCCAAGCCCCTGCATGGACACCATCTGCTTAGTGCACCCCATCTTAAGAAGGCTTTCAACCTCAAACAGAAGTCCATCCCGCATCATCTGGTCAACCCTTTTATCTATCCTATCATATAGGATGGGGCGAGGAAGATTTAGCACAAAATAGGCGCTATTATATGCGGATTTCTTCTGGCGCTCCTGTTTATTGTGCTCAGAGATTTTTTTACCCGTTTTCTTATAAAACTCCAGTGCCCGAATCACCCGTTTTACGTTATTGGGATGAATTGCGGCAGCGCTTTCGGGATCTGTGCTTTTAAGCATCTCATAAAGGTGGGCGCTCCCGTGCGTTTGTGCTAGCTTTTCAAGCTCCTCTCGATACACCGGATCATCATCGCAGTCTGTAAAATCAATATCATTTAAAAGCGCCTGAATATAAAATCCGGTCCCTCCGGTAAGGATTGGAATCATGCCCTTTTCATAAATCTCTGCAAGAGCCTGCTTTGCCATGCGCTGAAAAACCACCACGTTAAACTCTTCCCAAGGCTCAAGGCAGTCTATCAGATAGTGGGAAATGCCCTGCATCTGTCCAGGAGAAATCTTTGCAGAGCCTATGTCCATATGCTTATAAACCTGCATCGAATCTGCGCTTATAATGGAGCCTCCTATCGCCTTAGCCAGGGCAATTGATAGATCCGTTTTTCCCACAGCGGTTGGCCCAGTAAGGATTATGAGTGGTTTTTTATCCATATAAATCCTCTACACAATTCTCTTAAACTTCTTTTCAATCTCATATCTCGTCATGGAGATAATGGTCGGCCTGCCATGAGGACAGGCGTAAGGGTTTTCAAGTGTCAAGAGCTCATCTATTAAAGCGTCAGCCTCTGCGGCTGTAAGACGCTCCCTTCCCTTTACAGCCGCCTTGCATGACATTGAGGCGACCTTGTCAATAATGGTCTGGTTTTTCGCATAATGAGGCCCATCAGCCAGGTCATCAAGTAGCTCAAGCAAAAGCTCCATCTGATTGAGTGAAAAAAGATTTGCAGGCAGGGCGCTGACACAGTAGGTGTTTGCCCCGAAATCACTTATCTCAAAGCCAAGCCGTAAAAAGTACTCCATATTCTCATTAAGAGTTATGCGCTGCCTGTCCGTAAGCTCTAACATTATGGACGGATTTAAAAGCTGAGAGGTGGCCTCCCTCTTTTCTAACTCCTTCATCGTCCTCTCATAGAGAACCTTTTCGTGAGCCGCGTGCTGGTCGATGATAAAAAGCTTTTCCTCATACTCGATAAGCCAGTAGGTGTCAAAAAGCTGGCCGATAAGTACATGTCTGCTGCGCGCTTTCTTTGAGAGAAGGCGGTCATCAAAGAGCTCTAACTGAACAGCCGCCTGCGCTTGAGTACTTGTGATATTCTGATTGATCTTGCTTTCACTGCTCTTATTGTTTTCATCAGAAAACAGTTCTTTGTTTGTTATAGTTTCTTCTTTTGTGAATGTTTCCTCTCCAGTGACAAGTCCTTTTTTGGCGAATACTTCTTCTTTCGCGTTTACTTCTTCCTTAGAGAGTATTTCTTTTCTAGTAAACGGTTCCTCTTGGCTTTTAGTCTCTTCTTTTACTCTATCAATATTTTCCTGCGTCTCTGCAAGAATTCGCAGAGTTTCAAAAGGCTCGGCTTTTCTTTTAGGCGATTTTAAATTCGGCATATAGGAACTGCCTTCCGCCACATATTCCGCTTTCCTGCTAGGTTGGTTTTTATCATTCCTTTTATCAGAAAAGTGTGCTTCAACCACAAGCTCCTGCGAGTGCAGTGCAGTGCTTATCGCCTTAAAAAGCTCCTCATAAAGCGTTTCCTCCTGCCTAAAGCGAAGCTCCATCTTAGCAGGATGCACATTCACATCCAAAAGCTCTGGCAAAATATCTATTAGCAGTACTGTAAACGGATATTTGTGCTGCATCATATAGGGCTTATATGCATCCTCTATGGCCTTGTTTATCACACGGCTTTTTACATAGCGCCCGTTTACAAAGTAATTTTCAAAAGTTCTGTTTGCCCGATTTATCACGGGCTTTCCGACAAAGCCCATCACAGACATGCCTGAAAGCTTTAGCTTTACTGGGATCAGGCTTGAGGCTATATTTTTGCCAAAAATGGAATAGATCACATCCTTAAGCTTTCCGTTTCCTGAGGTGTAGAGCTTATTCTGCCCGTTTACTATGAGTCTGAATGAAATATCCGCCCTGCTCATGGCGATGCGCTCCACCAGCTCAGTAATGTATAGCCCCTCGGTCTGGGCGCTTTTTAAAAACTTTCTTCTAGCAGGTGTGTTAAAAAAAATTTCTCTCACCAAAAATGTGGTTCCATCCGGGGCGCCTATCTCCTCAAAGGAAATCTCCTTGCCGCCCTCGATCTTATAGCAAAAACCTGTGACAGAATTCCTCGTCTTTGTGATAAGCTCCACCCTGCACACCGCGGCAATGCTGGAAAGCGCTTCCCCTCTAAATCCAAGGGATGAAATGCTCACAAGATCCGCCGCGTCCTTTATCTTGCTGGTCGCGTGGGCGATGAATGCGTTTTTAATGTCGTCCTGGGCAATGCCGCTACCGTTATCCGTGATTCGTATAAGGCTTAAACCGCCTTCCTTGATCTCCACGGTTATGGCCTTTGCTCCGGCGTCCATGGCATTTTCTAAAAGTTCCTTGACGATGGATGAAGGGCGGTCGATCACCTCACCCGCAGCGATTTTGTTTACAGTATTTTCATCAAGTACACGTATCTTTCCCATCGCTTTTCCTGCCTTCTACAAAGTTTATGATACCTACGGATTGCTACTCATAAATTTTCATGCAAGCATGAAATTTATGACTTTTGTCGCTTGTATCATCATATCCTGTTCTTTAACATATTCTGCCAGGTATAGAGTGTATTTAGTGCGTCCATAGGCGTCATCTGACCTATATCCATCTCCTGCAGCTTTTTTATGATATCATCCTCGCGGACGGTGTCAAAAAGAGTCATCTGGTTTGAGTCCACATCGTCCGGCTTTTGCACTCTTTTTGAGGCTTTTGCCTGCGCGCCGCTCTTGGCTACTTCCCTGGCACTCTGGGCGATATCCGCCTCCGACAGTTCCTGCACAAGCTCCTTGGCCCGCAAAATGACCCGTTCTGGAACACCGGCAAGCTTTGCCACCTGGATACCGTAGCTCTTGTCCGCGCCGCCCTGAACGATCTTTCGCAGGAAAATTATATCATCGCCCTGTTCTTTTACCGCGATACAGTAATTGTTCACCCCGCTTATGGCGCCCTCAAGCTCCGTCAGCTCATGATAGTGGGTGGCAAAGAGTGTTTTCGCGCCCAAGAGCTTTTGATCGCTAATATACTCCACCACCGCCCAGGCAATGCTCATGCCGTCATAGGTGCTTGTTCCACGCCCAATCTCATCTAAGACGATGAGACTGTTTTTTGTGGCGTTTCTTAGGATGTTTGAGACTTCCGTCATCTCCACCATAAAGGTGGACTGGCCACTTGCGAGGTCATCGCTGGCTCCGACTCGTGTAAAGATCCGGTCGCACAGACATATATCCGCCTCCCTCGCGGGGACAAATGAGCCAATCTGAGCCATCAGACAGATCAGTGCAACCTGACGCATATATGTGGACTTTCCCGCCATATTAGGTCCGGTGATGATGGAAATCCTGTTTGTGTGACCATCAAGCAGCACGTCGTTTGAGACAAACATGTCGTTTGTGATCATCTGCTCCACCACAGGGTGGCGGCCCTCGCTTATCTTGATCACACCTTTTTCATTTATATGGGGGCGAACATAATTATTTCTCTCAGCGACAACAGCCAGTGAGGCATAGACGTCTAACTTTGCCAGTGCCTGGGCTGTTGACTGGATGCGTCCGACATTGTCACCGATGGTGTCTCTCACCTGACAAAACAGGTCATATTCAAGGCTTGTTAGCCCCTCATCCGCCCCTAAGATGGCGTTTTCAAGCTCTTTTAACCTCCCTATCGTATAGCGCTCCGCTCCTACAAGGGTTTGCTTACGCTCGTAGTAATCCGGAACCAGATCCTTAAAAGAGTTCGTCACCTCAAGATAATAGCCAAAAACCTTGTTGAACTTGATTTTCAGGTTTTTGATACCGGTCTTTTCTCTCTCCTCGGCCTCAAGCTGGGAAAGCCAGCTTCTACCTTCTGTTTTTGCATTTCTAAGTTCGTCCGCCTGTTTGTTGTATCCAGGCCTTATGATGCCAGCATCATGCACCAGTATTGGTGGATCATCAACGATAGCACTTTTTATAAGCTCGCACAAATCATCAAGCGTATCAAGCTGATCGGCACAGTCACAAAATGCTTTTTTCTTAAAGCCCGTGATAACCTTCTTTATATGTGGCAGCATTTCCATGGAGTTTTTTAAGGCGATCAAATCCTTTGGATTTGCGGACTTATAGCTAACCCTGCCGACAAGCCTCTCCAGATCATATATGGGCTGTAAATACTCCCTAAGTTCCTCTCTGTCTATGTAATTTTCCATCAGCTCTCCGATAGCGTCCTGGCGAAGGCGGATCTCATCCCTGTTTAAAAGAGGCTGCTCTATAAACTGTCGCAAAAGCCTGGCACCCATGGCAGTCTTTGTCTTATCTAAAACCCATAGAAGTGTTCCACGCTTTTGCTTTTCACGAAGCGTCTCGGTAAGCTCCAGATTCCTTCTAGTGGAAGTGTCAAGGAGCATAAAACGCCCGGTTGTATATGGCTTTAGGGATGTAAGATGCGGGAGATTGTTTTTTTGCGTCTCGTAGAGATACTTAAGTAAAGCCCCAGAAGCGATTACACCGTTTTCAAAATCCGAGATTCCAAGCCCCGTTATGGATGCGACCTTAAAGTGATCGCAGATGATTTCCATGCAGCTATGATCATCAAAATACCTGTTTGACAGAGCGCTCATTGTAAATCCTATGCGCTCTTTAACCGTATCAAAATCGATGCCGCTCATGCACAGGGCTTCATTACAGATTAGCTCCGCAGGCTGGAAGCGAAACAGCTCATCCAAAAGCTCAGTCTGATTCTTAATATCTGAGAGGAGAAACTCACCTGTTGTCACATCACAGACGGCAAGGCCGTATGAGCCTTCCATATAGACAATACACATGAGATAGTTATTCTTTGTCTCGTCCATGGACGGAGAGCTTAAGATGGTTCCAGGGGTCACCACCCTGATAACATCCCTCTTTACAAGACCCTTTGCCTGTTTTGCATCCTCAAGCTGCTCCGCTATGGCGACCTTGTGCCCGTTTGTCACAAGCTTTTCAAGATACACCTCCACAGAATGATATGGAACACCGCACATGGGAGCGCGCTCATCAAGCCCGCAGTCTTTGCCGGTAAGCACGAGCTCAAGCTCCTTAGAAACCGTGATGGCATCGTCAAAGAACATCTCATAAAAATCCCCCAGCCTGTAAAATAGAATACAGTCCGGGTATTCATCCTTGGTCTTTAAATACTGTGTCATCATCGGCGACAGCTTTGCTCTTTCCTCCGGTGACAGTGTGTTCATTGCCATTTACCAATCCTTCTAATGTGTTATATGCCCCATATAATAAAAGCCCTTTGACTCATCTAAGCGCACCGAAACGATCTTTCCTATAAGGTCTTTATCTCCGGGGAAATGTACCATCACATTGCTGCCAAGACGCCCTGTAAGGTATCCTGCCTGATGCTCATCCACATCCTCGACTAAAACCTCTAAGACCTTGCCGCAGTCTTTTAAGACTTCCTCAGCCGCTATTTTTTGAACCAGCTTTAAAAGCCTGTCAAAGCGCTCCTTTATGACAGACGGCTCAACCTGATCCTCCATGGAGGCCGCCGGTGTTCCACTGCGCTTTGAGTAGATAAATGTGAACGCGCTGCTATAGCGCACACTGCTTACCACATCAAGCGTATCTAAAAAATCCTCCTCTGTCTCACCGGGAAATCCGACTATGATGTCCGTTGTAAGGGCGATGTCCGGAATAGCCTGTCTTAGCTTGTCCACAAGCTCTAAATACTGCTCCTTTGTGTAATGCCTGTTCATGCGGGAAAGAACCCTAGAACTTCCAGACTGTAGCGGAAGGTGGAGATGCCTGCAAACCTTTTTGCAATCCTTAATCGACGCGATAAGCTCATCAGAAAGATCTTTTGGGTGGGAGGTCATAAAGCGGATTCTCTTAAGCCCCTCTATCTCATTAACCATCCTTAAAAGCTTGGCAAAGCTCACAGGATCTTTTAGATCCTTTCCGTAGGAGTTTACATTTTGCCCTAGAAGCATCACCTCGACTACGCCGTCTTTTACCAGATCCCTTATCTCACGGATAATATCCGCAGGCCTTCGTGATCTCTCCCGCCCGCGCACATACGGCACAATGCAGTAGGTGCAAAAGTTATTGCACCCAAACATAATATTAATGCCGGATTTAAAGCCATAGGTTCTCTGGGCGGGCAAATCCTCGACTATCGTCTTTGCATCTTTTAAAATGTCAATTACCATCCTACCGGTGGTCATTCGAAGATACAAAAGCTCAGCGATCTTGTAAATATTGTGGGTTCCAAAGACCAGATCGACAAAGCGGTATTTCTCCTTTATGGTCTCCACAACATGGGGTTCCTGCATCATGCAGCCGCACATGGCGATGAGCATATCAGGATTCTGGCGTTTTAGACTGTTTAAATATCCAAGACGACCGTAAATCTTTTGATTTGCGTTTTCTCTTACCGTGCAGGTGTTATACACCACCAGGTCCGCTCCATCCTCCGCATCTGTCTGCACAAAGCCCACCTGTAGAAGGATACCTAGAAGCTTTTCAGAGTCCTTAGCATTCATCTGACAGCCCACTACCAGGTTATAAACCAGGAGCGGGTGCCCCTTTTTTTCTGAGAGAGCCGCCACTAACTCCTTTAGCTTAGCCATATAGTAGTACTGCCTAAGAGGCTCCTGATGTGGAGCCTCCTTATTTATATCTACATCGTTTAAATCCTTTTCGTTAAACATCTATTTCCTAACCTGACCGTTTCCGTAAACAATGTATTTCGTGGTTGTAAGAGCCGTAAGCCCCATCGGACCTCTGGCGTGAAGCTTCTGGGTGCTGATGCCTATCTCCGCTCCAAAGCCAAACTCATAGCCGTCTGTGAATCTCGTGGAGGCATTGACATAGACAGCGGCTGCGTCAATCTCATTTAAAAACCGCTGTGCATTTTCATAATCCCTCGTGATAATTGCCTCAGAGTGACCGGTGTTATACTTATTGATATGGCTGATAGCCTCATCGATGGAAGAAACCGTCTTTAGAGACAAAATTAATTCCAGATACTCTGTACCCCAGTCCTCCTCGGTAGCAGGAATAAAGCGCTCCTCAAACTCTCTTGCAGTCTCATCCGAGCGTATTTCCACGTTCTTCTTTATAAGCCGATCGGCAAGCCGCTTAGAAAAGGTTTCTATAACAGCTTTATGCACCACCAGCGACTCGCAGGCATTGCATACACCCGTCCTCTGAGTTTTGGCATTGTCTATAATATCAAGTGCCATCTCAAGGTCTGCCGACTCATCCACATATATATGGCAGTTTCCGGTGCCGGTCTCGATAACAGGAACCGTGCTGTTATTTACAACCATACTGATAAGCCCCGCGCCTCCGCGAGGGATGATAACGTCAAGATACTCATTCATTACAAGAAGTTTTTTTACCGTCTTCCTGTCTGTATCCTTAATAAGCTGGACACAGTTTTTGGGAAAGCCGTTTTTTTCAAGAGCCTTCTCTAAAACCTTAGTAATACAGATGTTTGAATTAATGGCGTCGCTACCGCCCTTTAAGATTACCGCGTTTCCTGTCTTAAAGCAGAGTCCAAATGCGTCGACAGTGACATTAGGTCTTGATTCGTAGATAATCCCTATCACCCCTAGAGGTACAACCTTTTTACCGATCAAAAGGCTGTTTGGGCGTTTTTTCATCTCCGTCACAGAGCCTATGGGGTCATCAAGTGCCGCAATCTGGCGCAGACCTTCTGCCATGGAAGATATTCTATCTTCAGTAAGCCTTAACCGGTCCACGAGAGAGGTCTTCATTCCGGCTTTTTTTGCCGCATCGATATCAACTTGATTTGCGTCTAAAATTTCTGTGGTATGCTCTATAAGCTCCTTGGCGGCGGTCAAAAGCACCTGATTTTTCTCATCCGTACCTGCCTTATTTAAGAAAAAAGCCGCCTCCTTAGCCGCGGCACCGATAGGTTTTAAGTCCAGCATTAGGCCTCCTCCTTTTTGATTACTCTCTTCTCTGTTACGATCATATCCACCTTTTCATCATGCGCTTCCACTGGCAGTAAGTCCGATAACTGCATCTCATATGCCAATGCTACGTATCGTACGGATGGGGATTTTTTTATAAACCGGTCATAATATCCCCCGCCATATCCTAAACGCGCGCATGTCAGATCAAACGCCACTCCGGGGATAAGCATAAGTCCTTCTTTTACGTTCGCCCTTAAAAGCCCCTCTTTTGGCTCCGGTATATTGTATGCTCCCGGGACTTGATCATCTAAAGAATTGATCTCATAAAATTCCATGGCCCCCTTTTTATCAAGGCATCTTGGAAGCGCAACCCTTTTTTTTAAGCGGAAGCTCTCTTTAAGAATGGGCGTTGTATCAACCTCTCCTCTAACCGGGTAGTATCCAAATATAATATCAGCATCTAAAAAAGCCTGCGACTGCATCAGCCTCTCACAAATTGACCTGCTCTTTAAAAGAGCTGTATTTTTATCCTGCTCGTTTCTAAGTCTTAGAAATCTCTTCCTTATCTCCTGCTTCATTTGTGAAATTTCACTGCTGTGGCTTTTTATATTTTTCATCATGCCTCTTTTTGACATCGATAAGCGTTCCGTCCGGCTGCTGTATCTTGATGGTCTCAAGCTGAAATCTTATACCTCTTCTAATACTTTCTAAATAATCCGACCTTAGCTGTGCCTGCTCTATTCTTTCCATCTCGGTCAGAGTTCCGGCCTTCTGCTTTTTGTATAGTTCGTTGATACGCTTAATCCCCTCTTCGGTCATCTTAAGCCGTCCTTTCCTGTAAAAATACCAACAGATTATCCGGAGCGGTAGAAAGCACCTGAATATCCTCTCCCCTCTCCCTATAAAGCATTTTCATTCCGCTAAACTCATATATTTCATAAAAATTTTCTGGCTTTCCTGAAAACAATTTTTTACGCATGATCTTAAGCACCAGCACATTGTTCTGAATATCTATGACTTTCGTGCTTATCGGAAGTCTAAGGTCCACCGCGTTTTTTCTGATATTGTAAAACTCTATAAATTTTTTCTTCTCCCTGATTACATAAGGGGTATTGTTAAGCACCCCGGGAAAAAGCTTTTTCGGATCATATGCATTTTTATTTAGCAGCATAATCATCTCCTTGGTAATATACTGATAGAAGATTATCTCCTGGGAAAAGTCCTTTCTGGAAACTCTGCTAAACACCACATACTTGCCCTGTTTGCTGATTGGAGAAAAGGTTTTATCCCAGCAAACCTCATCGATCATCTCCATTGAGACAGTGGGTGCCTTAAGCATTAACTCCCCGATAAAGGATGATATCTTTATCAGTCCGACTGTCTCATGTGCCGCTTCTCTTTCCATAAGATGCATATGTCGCCGCTCATCTATCAGGTTAAACCCAAGGCGCAGTGCACATACGCCATTTGCAACGGGGATCATCTGCATGATACCGTATTTTGTGAAGCGCTCATCACAGATATCAAAGCT
>CAZYLH010000011.1:0-2887 GCA_964648695.1 uncultured Lachnospiraceae bacterium
ATGCCTGCTCCATAACCGCCGGTAGCAGTGACCGTGCCGCCTGAGATCGTGATGTTGCTTCCGGATCCGCTATCTCCGCCGCCGATGCCTGCTCCATAATCGCCTCCGCTAGCGGTAACCGTACCGCCTGAGATTGTGATGTTGCTTCCAGAAGCCCCAAATCCGCCGCCGATGCCTGCGGCATAAATTTTATTGTCAACGTAGTGCATGCCGCCTGTAGCGATAACCGTGCCGCCGGTGATTGTGATGTTGCTTCCGGAACCCTCATATCCGCCGCCTATGCCTGCTCCATCATCGCCTCCGGTAGCGGTAACCGCTCCGCCGTTGATCGTGATGTAGTTTCCGGCACCGCTCCGTCCGCCGCCTATGCCTGCTCCATTGTCGCCTCCAGTTGCGGTCAGAGAGCCATCGCTATTTGATGTGATTGTCAAAGAGCCGCCGCTGGTGGTGCTGGCACCTTGAAATTGTATTCCGGCACAATTACTCCCTGATGAGAAACTATTGCTGCCTTCTAAGTACAGGGTAACGGTTGCCGTGTTGGTGATATTCATCGCGGCAGCGCTGGAGTTGCTGATCATCACATCGCTAAGTGTCAGCTCAACGGTTATATACCCCGCAATCGATATTTGATAGCCGGAATGTACACTGCCGTCTCCGGTAATGGTGTATGTACCACTCTCGGTGATAGAAATTATCTTATCGTTATATGAGTAGCCCGTACCCGTATCAGAAGTAACATAGAAATCTCCTGCATTGTTGGCAAGGAGCCTTATTTCATTTGTTCCACTGTCTTTCGTGGTGGTTTCAGTAAGAGCTTCTGACTTTTCCTTCCCTTCTGTGTATGCTGGGATGTTCATAAAGCCAAAAGTCATAACTGCCAACAGCGCAAAGGCCATCAGCTTTTTAAAGTTTTTCTGCATATCTTCTGCCCTCCATTCCTGTGTACTACACAGACTTTAATCTTGTTCTTTTTTTACACGCAAAAAAGGCGCATCCCTCCCGCAGTAAAACGGGCAGAACACGCCTGTGTATCTCGTTGAAATTGTTGAATTTGTCTCTTGAGAGTAGAAATGGGCAGAGCTACTCGGTAGGTAGGTAGGTAGGTAGGTAGGTAGGTACATTGTCGCCCTCGCTATCATGCTTGTCAAGCCCCTTTCTAAAATAAATTCTCAAAAAAATTTTATCACAAAATCAGTTCTTTTTCAAATATCAGTTTTTAAAGCTGTGGATGGGTGCCGGAATACGACCTGTCCTGTTTATAAAAGCTTTACACGAATTAGGATTTACAGGCATAATCGGCGCATAGCCCAAAAGCCCTCCAAACTCCACCACATCTCCGATTGTTTTCCCTATAACAGGAATAACCCTGACGGCGGTGGTCTTCTGGTTTACCATGCCTATAGCCGCCTCATCCGCTATAATGCCGGAGATGGTTGTGGCTGGCGTATCCCCCGGGATAGCTATCATATCAAGTCCCACAGAGCACACACAGGTCATGGCCTCAAGCTTTTCTAAGGTGAGATGACCGGCTGTGGCGGCTTCTATCATGCCGTGATCCTCGCTTACAGGTATAAACGCTCCGCTAAGTCCTCCGACATAGGATGAGGCCATAACTCCGCCCTTTTTAACCTGGTCATTTAGCATGGCAAGGGCAGCCGTTGTCCCCGGCGCTCCAACACATTCAAGACCTATCTCTTCTAAAATCTCTGCCACACTGTCCCCGACCGCAGGTGTTGGAGCTAGGGATAAATCTATAATTCCAAATGGAATGCCAAGTCTCTTAGAAGCCTCTTTGGCCACAAGCTGACCGACCCTGGTGATCTTAAAGGCGGTCTTCTTAATCGTCTCACATAAAACTTCAAAATCTGCTCCCCTGCAGGTCTCAAGCGCGGACTTAACCACGCCGGGGCCACTGACCCCCACATTTATCACCGCATCGCCCTCGGTGACACCGTGAAAGGCGCCTGCCATAAAGGGATTATCATCCGGTGCGTTGCAAAAAACCACAAGCTTAGCACAACCTAAGGAATCATTATCCTTTGTCGCCTTGGCGGTTTCTAAAATCACCTCTCCCATAAGGCGAACCGCATCCATATCAATTCCGGTCTTTGTTGAACCCACATTTACGGAGGAGCAGACCCGCTCCGTGCATGAAAGAGCCTGTGGGATGGAGCGTATTAAAAGCTCATCGCTCTTACTCATGCGCTTACTACAAAGCGCGCCGTACCCCCCAAGAAAATTAACGCCGACAGTCTTAGCTGCCTCATCAAGCGTTTTGGCAATCGAGACATAATCCGCGCTTGTCTTACAGCACGATGCGCCGATTAAGCTAACAGGTGTCACGGAGATACGCTTATTTACGATCGGCACTCCGTATTCAAGCTCAATCTCCTGCCCGGTTTTTACCAGATCCTTTGCCACGGTTGTGATCTTATTATAAATTTTTTCATTGAGCCTGTTAAGATCAGAATCCGCACAGTCCAAGAGACTTATGCCGATGGTTATGGTGCGGACGTCTAACTTCTCCTGCTCGATCATCTTGTTGGTCTCATTAACCTCAAAAAAATTAATCATCGCCCACGACCTCCGGCTTAAATTCTGTGCATCTTTGTAAAGATTTCTTCCATCTGCATTCTTATGATGACACCTATCTCCTGTCCCATTGCCTCTAAGTCCTTTATCACCTCGCCGGTTGGCTTTGTGGCCTTATCAATATCTACGATCATCATCATATTAAAATATCCGTCGACAATGGTCTGAGAAATATTTAGAATGTTTATCTTGGTCGCTGCAAGATATGTACAGACCTTTGCGATAATGCCCACCGCATCCTGTCCAACCACAGTAATAATAGCCTTTTTCATACAGTCCTCCTGTTCACCGCCCT
>CAZYLH010000011.1:2987-9526 GCA_964648695.1 uncultured Lachnospiraceae bacterium
CCGGATAATTCTTCCGGCTTTACATCAAGGGTCTCAATCCCCTCCTTCATGCGCTTGCAGGAAACACCCGCATCCACCAAAATATGCGTATTGTCAGAGCCAATATATGTGCAGTTTCCGCTGCTGCTGCTTGCAATGCTTACCAGTCTCATGTTTTAACCAACTTCTTATATTTTTTAGTTGCGGGTTTCTCTTTAAAGCCACAAATTTTCATAAGGGCATAAACTTACATGCTCCTATACCGCACATCTCACTTTGCCTTTAACTTAGAAACGCACTCATCTATCTGCTTATAAGCCTCATCTGGCACACCGCTGTTATCTATTACCACCTTACAGCGGCTTGTAAACTCATCTTCTCCCATCTGCTTATCCATGATAGCCAGACATTTTTCTCTTGAATATGCTCGGCTTGCCTGTAGTCTTTTAATGCGCGTCTCTCTGTCCGCATGGATGTACCAGACCTCATCGCAGAGCTCATCGCCGTGTCCCTCAAATAAAAGCGCCGCCTCTATGACGACAAGATGCAGGGCGTCTGAAGGTTCATTTTGCGCCTTTTCCTGCTCTTTTAGGAGAATATTTCGAATGCAGCGTATCACCGCCGGGTGAACCATCTCGTTTATCTCTGATGTGCCATATCCCTGCTCAAAAATTCGCTTTGAAAGAAGTGCCGTATCAATCCTGCCATCCGTCATTACAAGGTCTTTTCCAAAGCGGGAAAGAATTGCTTCATATGTCTTTCCGCCAGGCTCCATTAAAGCTTTGGCCACGAGATCCGCTATGATGATAACTGCTCCGTAGCGGCTTTCTAAGTAACTTAGGATGGTGGACTTTCCTGCCCCCACACCTCCTGTTATTCCGATTACAAATAATTTCCCCATGTCAAATCACTTTCAGTAGTGTTTGTTAAAAAACCTTAGCAAGAAAACTTCTTAACACGCAGTTCTATTTTAACTGTCTCCTCTTTTATTTGGCATCATACCAGGTATTTCCCACAGAAAGACCGATCTCTAGGGGGACCTTTAGCTCAAAGGCATCCTTCATATTCTTAAGAAGAATATCCTTTACCGTCTCCACCTCATCCTTTGGTGTCTCAAGCAGGAGCTCATCGTGAACCTGTAAGATAATCCTTGCCTTTAGTCCCTGCTCCCTTAAAGCCCTCTCCACATTTAGCATGGCAATCTTCATAATATCCGCCGCGCTTCCCTGAATCGGGGAGTTCATCGCAACACGCTCGCCAAACTGGCGCTGCATGTGATTTGAAGACTTTAATTCAGGGATGGGACGCCTGCGACCATACATGGTGCACACATACCCATGCTTCTTTCCCATCGCCACCTGCTCATCTAAATATGCCTTAACGCCGGGGTAGTTCTTAAAATACGCGTCGATGTATTCAGAAGCCTGCTTTCTGCTGATGCTCAAATCCTCGCTAAGTCCAAAGGCGCTTATGCCGTATACGATTCCAAAATTTACCGCCTTGGCGTCCCGCCTCATCTGGGGCGTTACCTCAGAAACTGGTACGCCAAAAACCGTTGCTGCCGTGGCAGCATGAATATCACTTGAGTTCCTGTATGCCTCGATGAGGTTCTCATCACCGGACATATGAGCAAGCACGCGAAGCTCAATCTGAGAATAGTCTGCGTCCACAAAGACGTGACCCTGCGCTGGCACAAAGAGCTTTCTTATCGCTCTGCCAAGCTCCATCCGAACGGGAATATTTTGTAAGTTAGGATCTGTGCTGCTTATTCTTCCGGTTGCGGTGATTGTCTGATTAAACTTTCCGTGAATACGTCCGTCCGTACCGATAAACGCCGCCAAACCGTCCGCATATGTGGACTTTAATTTTGTAAGCTGTCTGTAATCCAGAATTTTTCGCACAATCGGGTAATTTGGCGCAAGCTTTTCTAAAACATCCGCCGCGGTGGAATATCCGCTTTTCGTCTTTTTAGACGCCGGAAGCTTTAATTTTTCAAACAAAATCTCGCCAAGCTGCTTTGGGGAATTGATATTAAAATCTTCTCCCGCCTCCTCATGGATCTCCTCTGCCAGACGGTTAATGCCGCCTAAAAGGCTGTCGCCGTATTCCTTTAGCGCATCTTTTTCACAGATAATTCCAACGCACTCCATCCTGTAAAGCGCTCCAAGAAGTGGAAGCTCCACATTTTTATATAGATCCTCCTGACCGGTCTTTGCAAGTCTTTCTAAAAGCACAGGCATGGAAAGGTACGCAACCCACGCGCCAAGCACAGCCACACGGCGCATGGCATCACCTTTAGTTTCTGCATTAAGACGCTCCCTATGCTTTCCCAAAAGCTCCTCAGGGCCCGGCAGTAAAGTGTCAAGATAATCCTCCGCTATTCTGTCATATTCATATGAAGACTTTAAGGGATTTAGCAGATATGCGGCAAGGCCAGCATCCAGATACGTATAGAGCTTAAACCTGTCATCACCCTCAAGCAGATACATTTCATCCTTTGCATCTATCCAGGCAACGCCCCATGTAAGAAGCTCCTTTACGGCATCCACAAACCAGTCCTCATTTACAAAAAAGCTCTTAGGGATATAGTGCACCTGACTCTCATTCATGCACAGCGCCAAGCCGTAAATCTCCTCCTTATCCCGCATCAGATAAGCTCCAACCATACCGCCGCCAGCAAACGTCTTTTTTACCTCCCTTAAAGCGTTTACGGCTTCTGAGAGATCATCTATCACTATCACCTCAGGATCTTTTAGCGCGCTGTCACTCTTTTCGTTTTGAAAGCGGTCAAGCATGGATGTAAAATTATATTTTCTAACAAGCTCATAAGCTTTTTTTGTGTAAATATTTCCAAGGGCGGCCCTTTTTAGATCAAAATCAATATCCGCATCAGTCACTATTCTGGCAAGCTCCTTTGAAAGAACCGCCAGATCGTAATGCTCCTCAAAAGCTTTTTTCGCCCTTGGCGGTGTAATCTCGTCAATGTTTTCCTTACACCCCTCTATACTGTGAAACCTGCTGATAAGATTTCCTGCTGTCTTTTCCCCGACTCCCGGAAGCCCCGGAATATTGTCCGAAGAATCCCCCATCAGCGCCTTCATGTCGATAAACTCTGTGGGAGTTACTCCGTAGTGCTCCTTTACAGCTGCATCGTCAAAAACTCGTACCTCAGTCCTTCCGTTTCTTGTTGAAGGTATGACAATGGAGGTTTTTTTGCTTGCAATCTGTAAAAGATCCCTGTCACCGCTTACCAGGCGCACACAAATATCCTTTTCCTCACACCTCCTTGCGATGGTTCCTAAGATATCATCCGCCTCAAATCCGGCTTTTTCCAGACAGTAGATGTTCATGGCGCAAAGGAGATCTTTTAGCATCGGCACCTGTGCTTTTAGCTCTTCAGGCATCGGCTTTCTCGTTCCCTTGTACTCTTCATACATTTTATGCCTGAAGGTCGGCGCCTTTACGTCAAAAGCAACCGCCAAATATGACGGCTGCTCCTCCTCTATGAGCTTTAAAGTGATATTTAAAAAACCGTAGACAGCGTTCGTGTACTGCCCCTTACTGTTTGTGAGAAACGGAACTCCATAAAAAGCCCTGTTTAAAATGCTGTATCCATCGATTAAAATAATCTTATCCATGTTCCACCTCACCTACAAATAACCAAAGATGCGCACGGTTGCAATCACCAAAGCCGCATAAGCCAAAAGCTGCATAAGCCGCAGCACTCTGTTTCTTAGCCTGATGCGGCGCAGATACCGCCACCCCGCGTCAATACGGCTTGAGAGCATTCCTGTAAAGTCAAAGCTGTCTTTCGTGTCGCTCTCAAGCCCCGCAAGGCCCTCATGCACCATATACATAATGTCAAGTTCCTCGTAGCAGTCCCGACAGTCCTTCACATGCTCTAAAAATCCCTCAAGCTGCTCTTTCGTTATTGTGCCATCAATAAAAGGCCTGATGCAAAGTGTCGCCTCCTCACAGTTCATACTCTCACACTTTCCTCTACTCTTCTGCGGTAAACTTAAAAACGGTTCGGCTTAAAAATTTCTCTTTCGCCTTTAAAATGCTGCTTGGAAAATTTGGATTATGTATAGCGTCCGGAAATTGCTGCGTCTCAAAGCATACGGCGTGATAGGGCTTATAGAAACGTCCGCCTTTTCCGCCCTTTTTAAGAGCGTTTGCCGTATAGATCTGAAGTCCCGGGCGGTCCGTATAGACAGAAAGCTTTCGCCCACTTTTCGTATCAAGCATATATGCAACTAATGAGAGCTTTCCATCATTTTTAAGAACATAATTAAAATCATATCCTCCGGCGTTTTTTAGCATCTCGTTATCTGCATGAATATCCCTCTTTAAAGCCTTAGGAGTGTTAAAGTCCAGCGGGCCGCCCTTGATGTCTAAGATACGTCCTGTGGGAAGATTTCCCGGTCCGTTTTCTGTCACATAATCCGCATCAATCCAGACGATGGAGTCCAAAACAGAGCCTGAGGCGTGTCCGCCCAGATTAAAATAGCTGTGGTTTGTCAGGTTTAATACTGTGTCCTGATCTGACTCTGCCTCATAATCCAGACACAAACTACCATCCTGCATTAGCGTATAGGTGATAAAAACATCCAGATTTCCGGGAAATCCCTGATCCCCGTCCGAGCTAAATAAGTGGAGCTTAACGCTCACAAAGTCCTCGCCCTCTTTGCTTTCCACACATGTCCAAGGACGGCGAAAATAATTATTTTTAACAGAGCTGTGAAGATTGGTGCCGCCTTCGTTATTTTCAAGCTTATAGGTTATGCCGTTTAAGGTAAAACTGTGGGCTTTAATGCGGTTTGCATTTCTACCTACTAAAGCTCCAAAGCACTCATCGTTTCCGATATAGCCACGTAAATCATCAAAGCCCAGGACAACGTCATCGACATCACCGTTTTTATCCGGCACAAGTATTTTAGCGATAACTGCTCCGTATTCTGAGATTTCCACGCTCATATTATGGTCATTACTTAGGACGTAGTTATAAATTTCACGCCCCGAAAAGCGCGCCGCAGCCATGCTTTTTTTTAAGCCCTTTGGGATAGTCCCAAAATACTTCTTCTCAATCTTCATGCCAAATCACCTTTTGCAGTGCCCTTTTGGGCGGCACTGCCTTTTTTCTAGTAAGTCTCTCTTAATGAGCGCACGCTTAGGTTTTTCCTTATTTCCTCCAGTGAGGGTTTTTCTAAGCCCCAAATATCGGTTTTTTTAAGCTTTACTTGCTTGTACTCGCCGTCTGCAAGGTGGAAGTAGTTATCCGAGAAAATTCCATCGCCCTGCTTTAGATCAAGCTCCACAAAGGGCGCAAATACATTTCCCTTTATGTTAATCACATAAGCCTCCGGCTCCTCCAAAACATCTGTCTGGATCTCAGGCTTTTGCAGTCTTAAATGCTTCCACGGCACAAAGATCACAAGCTCCCTACTCACAGTGTTATCCGAAAAATGCGCTGTGGCTTCTAAATATACCTCATTCCTTCTGCCCTCAATTAGCGATGAAAAGTCCTTTTCAAAAATCTTTTTAGCAGAAAAGCCCTCGCATCCCCCGCTTATCTCCTCCTCATATATCACTGAGAAGTCCATTTCACGAAGCTTCCAAGTAACCGTCGCCTCAAGAGGTTTAAAGCTCTCATTTTCAAGCCAGACAGAGACTTTTCCCTCTTCCTCGCTTAAGCTAATCGTAGTCGGCTTATAAAAATGCACAGCCATGTACTGCAGAGCCTTCCATCGTCCAAAGTAATCTATACTGGACCAGCTTGCAACAGGCCAGCAGTCTCCTAACTGCCAGTAGATAGAGCCCATGCACCTGCCGCGGTTCTGCCTCCAATGCTCCACCCCGAACTTGATTGCCAACCCCTGCATGATCTGGGTTACGTAGAGAAGGCTCTCAAAATCCTTTGGATAGAGGAAATTTTCCGACAGGTAATAGAGGATCTTTCCGTTGGCATAGCCGTTTTTCTGGTGGCTCTCCATAACCTCGGAAAAGATATTTAAATCCTCCGGCTCTGCAAAGCTCCTTATCGTCTTGATGGACGGGAAGGACTGGAAGCCAAACTCCGAGCAGAAACGGAAGTAAAAATTTCTGTAATCCGTAAATGGCTTTTGTCCATGCCACACATCCCAGTAATGCCGATCTCCCCGGTTATCATCGTCCGGGTTTTCAATCCACCCTCCTGAGGACGGGGATGAAGGCCACCAGAAGCGCTCCGGGTCATGAGCGTTTATAACTGCCGGAAGAATGAATTCAAACATTTTGATGTAATCCGTTTTAAGAGCAGCGCTGTGATCGCAAAAGTCCGGCCAGTGCGCCCACGCAGATTCTATCTCATTGTTTCCGCACCACAGCCCCAGCGAAGCATGGTGGCGCAGACGGAGAACATTGTCCACCGCCTCAGTGACTATTGACTGTGTAAAATTCCCTTCCGCCTCATACACATTGCAGGCATACATGAGATCCTGCCAGACAATTATGCCGTACTCGTCGCACAGATCATAAAATGTATCCGATGGGTAATAGCCGCCTCCCCAGACTCTTATGGT
>CAZYLH010000011.1:9626-20230 GCA_964648695.1 uncultured Lachnospiraceae bacterium
CTTCTTCATCCCCCATATAAACTAGAGAAACCTCTATCTTATATAAAGGCTGGTCTCCCAGATTATTTGGCCACCATATACTGGGCTCTTCTATGGTAAAGGAAAGATCCTTTCCCACAAACCCCGGTGTGCTTTTTTCAATTATACACTCCTTGCTATAAAGAACCTCCGGCTCAGAGGAGTCAGAAAATGCTTTTAATCCACTGCTCCCAGCCTGCTCTAAGCGCACCCTGGGCTCATAAAGACGGGCTTTAAGACAGTACCTCCCAGGCTCTTTTACACAAACCATCGCATGAGCTATAAGCTCTACATCACCGCTTTTACGGTCACTTTCTCCATTTTCAAGTTCGCCGTGAATCTGTTCAAATCGCACCTCGTCCAATAAGGCATAGGAATGAAGCTTAAGCTCTATATCTCTCCATATACCGGCGTCCACAAGCTGCGGGCCCCAGTCCCAGCCAAACATGCTGTGCGCTTTTCTTATATACTGGTTTCCCGCCATCGCTCCCGCGGCAACATAATGAATTTCCTTTCCTTCTACCGGAACATGGCTTTCCATATAAGTGATCGGCGCTTTAAACGTAATGGAAATCGTATTTTCACCTGCAATCAAAAAATCCTTTACACTAAACCGCCATGTTCTGTGCATGTTATCGGCATTTCCGATTGGCAAATCATTTATACTAATCTGCGCGATCGTATCAAGGCCATAGCACACCAGCTCAATATCGCTCTCCTCTAAATCCTCTTCTGAAATGGTAAAGCTTCTCCAAAAGAGATAGTCCTTCCTGAAAAGCTCCCTTGTCTCATACTCATTCATCCGGTAGAATGGATCCTGGATTTTCTCGTTTTCCAAAAGTCCGGACAGGACGCTTCCCGGTACAGTTATGGGAAGCGCTTTTCCTGTTAGCTTCTCATCATCCAGACAGCAAAACCACCATGTGCCGTTTAAACTTTTCTTAACCATAATGCTAAATTACTCCTCAATCAAATGGAGCAGTCTGGCGTTAAAGTCACCCCAGATCCCCTCAATATTAACACCCGCATACATCAGTGAAGCTCCGGATAAAACCATTTTCGTCCCCTCTATCCGGTACATCTTCTTTTCATCAAGTCCCTTTAGCTTTATCCTCTGGCTGGGATAGTTTGGTCTTCCCATTACACGTACATAGGCAAGTAGCGCCTCTGATTTATCCTTTGCGACAACCAAAGTGCAGTCATACTCTCTGTTTTCTAAATAGGAGGCAATCATATAATAATCACCCCTGCGAATTAAATCATTGTATTTGTGATACAGAGCGGTCTGCTCCTGTATTTCTTTAAGCTCTTCTTCTGGAAGTTTTGTGATGTCAAGCTCATATCCAAATGTACCCAAAAGAGCCACATATCCCCTGGTCTCAAAGGGAGTGGTGCGCCCCACCATGTGGTTTGGACAAACGCTCACATGAGCGCCCATTGTGGAAAGCGGATAGATGAGCGCTGTTCCCTGCTGTATCTTAAGTCTCTCCACTGCGTCAGTGTCATCGGAGCACCAGATCTGCGGACTGTAGTAAAGCATACCCGGATCAAAGCGCCCGCCGCCACCGGAGCAGTTTTCAAGGAGTAAATGCGGAAATTCCGTTATAAGGCGCTCCTGCAGCTCATAAAGCCCCAGCACATATCTGTGGAAAAGCTCTCCCTGACAGTCCGGTTCAAGCGCGATACTTCCCATATCCGCCAGCTGACGGTTCATATCCCACTTTACATACTCGATATTTGCGCTGTGAAGTACACGGCTGACGCACTCATACACATAGTCGCGCACCTCTTTTCGGGATATATCTAAGACAAGCTGATTTCTGGAGTATCCTGGCTTTCTGTAGGGAACCTGTATCGCCCAGTCAGGATGCGCTCTAAAAAGATCCGAATCCGGTGATATCATCTCCGGCTCAAACCAGATGCCAAACTTTAAGCCCAGCTTATTTACCTCATCCACTAGGTATTTTAAGCCCCCAGGAAGCTTCTTCTCATTTACAACCCAATCGCCGAGAGCACAATTATCAGAGTTTCTCTCTCCAAACCAGCCATCGTCCATCACCAGCATCTCGATACCGCACCCAGCAGCTACTCTGGCGATGTCCAAAAGCTTTTCAGTGTCAAAATCAAAGTAGGTCGCCTCCCAGTTGTTAATTAAAATCGGGCACTTTTTATCCCTATACTCGCCCCTTATCAGATGGTTTCTAAAGAGGTCATGAAAGGTTCTTGTCATACCCCCTATTCCATTTGAGGAGTAGACGATCGCAACCTCCGGCGCTACAAATTCCTCGCCGGGCTTTAATCTCCAACAAAAGCCCTCCGGGTTTATACCCATCTCGGCTCTGATGGTGTCATACTGGCTCCTCTCCGTCTGGGCGATGAAATTTCCGGAATAGACAAAGCTCATGCCATACACATCCCCGTAATCCTCGTTCGCATCGTGGGATAAAAGCGCCATAAAGGGATGATCCTGATGACTGGACTCGCCCCTTATCGATGATGTGCTATACCTGCCATAAGGAATCTCCTTGCGATGGATATAGCGCTCCCTCCCCCATGAGCCGTGCAGCGTGATCATATCCATTGATGGAGTATTCTCAAAATTTAGGACAGCCGACAAAACCTTTTCAAGATAAATTGTCTCAGGACCATCATTTACAATGCGGACGCTCTTTATTAAAGCGTCGCAGTCCTCAAAGATACTGTAGGAAAGAAGCACATGAAAGCCAAGATTTGGCTCTCTTAGGGTAATCTCAAGCGTCATCGCCTCTGCATCAGTGTTTGCAAAGGTTGAAGGCAGCCCTTTAAGAGGGGGCTTTCCATATAAGATATGATAGTCCTCAAATACCAAAAGACAGGCACCATACCCTCCCGTGGTTCTTATCTCAAACGCGCTGTTTCTGTAATCACCGATGCCGGCTGTGGGATATTCCCAGAAAAAACTGTCATAAAAGCTTGTCCTATCTCTCTCATTTTTTGATGGGACAAATGGCCTTTCCTCCATGCGAAAGAGGTGGTTTAAATCCGTGTCGGGGAGACTTTTTCCATAGTAAATCTCCCCCAAAAAACCTTCCTCATCCACCACTCCGATCATATATGTGGTGTTTGCGGTGTCAATCTTAAACGTCCTTGACTCTTCAATGTAACGAATAGACATCATATCCCTCTCCTTCATATAACCCTCCTATAAGTTTTTTTGCATATTCAGTCTTTAGACTGAATAAAAATAAGCACCCCTTCTTTAAAAGAAATAAAAACTCGCTCACTTATGGCTTCATTACTTATCCCCAAAGTCGTCCCCTGCTTCATCTCATAATCTGTAAGTGGATATAAAAACCCCTTCAAATAAAGTCCACTCACCTTCTGCGTGTACGGCAAAAATGAAATATATTTCCCAAAAAGCTCATCCGCCCTGTATTCATAGCTTCCAGGTGAAAGTAAACATATCTCATTGTGAGAATCTATAAGCTTTGCTCTGATACCTCGCTCCATCGCCATTTGAAGACAGAATATATTTCCGATCACATGGTCAAGCCTTGTGCCCGTTCCCCCAAAAATAAGGATCTCTCTAGGCTCATACTCTAAGGCTGTCCCCACCGCAAGCTCCATATCCGTGTAATCTTTATGGGGCGGAAAAGCTTTAAAAGAAATCCCCTCACATTTCTTATAAAAATCCAGATATGTAGAATCTGCAGAATCAAAATCACCCAGGATGATATCGGGCTTGATTTTTAAATTATAAAGCGCGTTAAGCCCGGCGTCCGCCGCGATAATCTTATCCTCGGGCTTAAGATTATTTTTGATGTATTCTCTCGCGAAATCTAAATCAATCGACCCTCCGCCAAAAATAAAAACCTTACACACCCTGATACATCTCCTGCTCAATCATCAAAAAGCGCCTGACATTACCGGCTATATCTCCGCGAAAGACTGCGCTTCCAGAAACCACAACATTTGCCCCGGCGCTAAGTGCCTCTCTAAAATTTTCTAAGGTAATTCCACCATCCACCTGGATGTCCCTTTTTATATGGTTTTCCTTACACCAATCATAAAGCGTGCGCACCTTATCAAGGGTTTTAGGTATTATCTTCTGACCGCCAAAGCCAGGCTCAACCGTCATGATAAGAGCCATGTCTATATCATTCATATACTGATAAAGCACGCTTACATCTGTTTTAGGCTTAATGGCCAGCCCGACCTTTACGCCCGTTTGCCTAAACGCCTGTATGGTGGCCGCAACATCCTCACACGCCTCATAGTGAAATGTGATGATGTCCGCCCCGGAAAGCGCAAACTCTTTTGCGTATCTAACAGGCTCCGTTATCATCAAATGCACATCAAAGATCCGGCTTGTCCCCTCACGAAGCGACTTTATGACCGGCATCCCCATGGAAATGCTTGGCACAAAAACACCGTCCATCACATCTATATGTACATATTGGGCGCCTGCTTCATCTAAAATGCGCAGCTGCTCCCCCAGTTTTAAGTAATCTGCTCCGAGGATGGACGGAGATAACACCAGCTCTCTCATGTCTATAAAAGCCTCTTAATATTTTTTTCTATTCTTCAGGTCAGCATAAAAGAACCTGTAATTTTCATAGCGCACAGGATCTATCCCGCCGTTTTTTACCGCTTCTTTTACGCCGCACTCCGGCTCTCCTATATGAACGCAGCCCTTAAAGCGGCAGTCAGGGATAAACGGCTCAAACTCATCAAAATAGTACTGGAGTTTTTGGGGCAAAATATCCGGCAGTTCCAGACTGCTAAAGCCCGGCGTGTCACAGACATATGTGTCCTTGCCGCAGCTTAACAGCTGGACATGCCTTGTTGTATGCTTTCCCCTGCGTATCTTTTCGCTAATCTCCCCCGTCTCCATACTGCTCTCTGGCGCTAAAAGATTTATCACTGAGGATTTTCCAACGCCTGACGGCCCCGCCCAGACGGTGGTCTTTCCCTTAATTGAGTTAAATAAATCACAAAGGCCCTCACCGGTACGAGCGCAAAATGGCAAAACCCTATAGCCTATAGAGCTGTATGTATCTGAAAAGTTCTTTAAGGCATCAGCCACAGCGCCCACGGCAAGATCAGTCTTATTTAAACAGATGATCACAGGAAGCTCCTGCTCACCCATGCTTATTAAGAAACGGTCAAGAAGATTTCTGTTTGGCTCCGGGTCCTTTATGGAAAATTGTATAATTGCCTGGTCAACATTTGAGACTGCGGGGCGAAGAAGAGCGTTTGCCCTCGGTAAAATCTCTAAAATATTTGCTCTTCCCGCCTCATCCTTTATAGGCTCAATGAGAACGTCATCGCCTATCATCGGCTTTTGATTCTTATAGCGCAAAATTCCTTTTGCAAAACAGATAAAATCACTCTGCCCGGCGCGCACGATGTAGCTTCCGCCAACGCCTTTTACGATTTTTCCCTGCATAAATCACCCGTTTGCCCTATGCCCGCATCAACCTTGCTGTCAATTTGAGGGAGAGACAGCCACTGTAAACTCTATGGTGGAACCATATGGAACATACTCTCCTGCGGCGTAATTGCAGCTTACAATGTAACCGGAAATAACGTCGCTTCTCTCAACCTCCGTGTAAACCACGGTAAAGCCCTGGGACTCAAGAAGCGTCTTTATATCTGAAAAACGCTGACCTATAAGAGATGATGGAAGCTGTACAGTCTGGACACCCCGACTGATCACAATATCCACCGTGCTGCCAACCCTTAGCTGGGTATTGGCAGAGGATGACTGCTCCATAACAAGACCGCTGTCCACCGTACTGCTGTAGTTATATGTAACATCTCCCAGCTCAAGATCCACAGCCTCTAGGGCGCTCTGTGCCTCAGATTCTGTCATTCCAGAAAGATTTGGAACTGTAGCATACTCACTTCCAAGGCTTACAGTCACATCGATACTGCTGCCGACAAGAACCTGACCGGTGCTGCTCTGAGCGCAAATCTCGTCCTTATCATAGGAGCTGCTGTAATCCGAGCTCACAGTACCGATGGAAATGTCTGCATCCAAGGCCTCTAAAGCGTCCTCAGCCTCCTCAAGCGTCATACCGCGAAGGTCAGGAACGGTAACATATTCATTTCCAAGGCAGACCGTCACACTGATGGTGGAGCCTTTTTCCACACTTTCGTTGACCTCTAAATCCTGTGCCATAATCTGGTCTTTTGAATAGACGGTGTTATCACCATATTCATAATCAGCCACGTCGATTACGAGAATAATCCCCGCCTGGTCCAGATACTCCTCTGCCTCCTCCACGGTCTTTCCGCGAAGATCAGGAACCAGAATGTATTCGACTTCCTCACCAAGGCTCTCATAAACGATAACCGTATCACCCTCATTAAGCTTTGTGCCTCCTGCGGGGGAAACCCTGATAACAGTCCCTTCCTCGTACTCGTCGCTGTACTCGGTCTGGGTCTCCACCTCAAGGCCAAGCTGAGTGAGCATTCTTCTTACATTCGTGGCGTTCATTCCTATCATCTCGTCATCGTCCGGAAGCTCGATCATACTGCTGCCGGTGCTCACATAGAGAATTACACTTATATTTTTGTCTACTATCGTTCCCTCTTCATATTCCTGTTCAATTACATAGCCTTCCTCGACATCCTCAGAGGCCTGCTCCTCGCGCTTTACGCCAAGGCTGTACTCTTTCAGGGTGGAAACAGCATCCTCATAGCTCATGCCCACAACATTTGGCATGATAGTCTGAAGATCGCTTAGGGTAGTTTCCTCCTCAGCCGTAGTTGTCGAATTATTTGAGGATACGGACCTGATGGCGCGCGCAAGGAAATAAACGGCAACGCACAGGATAATTACGCATATGCCGATCGCAAAGCCAAAGATAACCTTGTCAAATACAGTGCTCTCCTCCTGGTCCTCCTCATCCTCTTCCTCTTCGGTTTCAATCTCGTATTCGATGGGCGCATCAGTCTGTGTCGCAAGCGCGGTGGTATCGTCTATCTCATCCTCGTCCGTGATCGTAATGCTCTTTGACTGCTTGATCTTTGATATCTCATCATCGCTGATAAGAAGAGTCGGTGAGGTGTTGTTTGCAGGAATCACCTTCACAAAGTCTTCCTCAGGCATTAAGAGCGCCTTTCTAAGATCTGCCACTAATTCTGTCGCGGAGGAATATCTGCGCTCAGATTTTTTCTGTGTCGCCTTCATTATTATTTTTTCAAGGCTGATTGGGATAAGTGGCTCTAAATCCCTGGGAGGAACCATCTCCGCCTGAAGATGTGCTAAAGCTACCGCCACCGTGGTCTCCCCATCAAATGGCACGGTTCCTGTAAGCATCTCATAGAGCATAATGCCAAGAGAGTAGATATCACTCCTCTCATCACAGTACCCTCCCCTTGCCTGCTCGGGAGAAAAATAGTATACGGAGCCTACAGCCTCGGAGTTTATGGTCTGTGAGGACGCCGCCTTAGCGATACCAAAATCCGTCACCTTCACCTTTCCATCCTTGGAGATAATCACATTCTGAGGCTTTATATCCCTATGGATGATATGCTGCTCATGCGCAGCGCCGATACCCTGCGCCACCTGAATGGTGATACCGATGGATTCCTTTATATCAAGCTTTTTCTTCTTCTCGATATACTGCTTTAAGGTAATCCCCTCCACCAGCTCCATGACGATATAATGGATTTCATCCTCATCTCCTACGTCATAGATGCTGACAATATTTGGATGTGACAATCCCGCCGCAGCCTGCGCCTCAGCCCTGAATTTGGAGACAAAGTTCTTATCATTGCAAAACTCCTCCTTTAGAACCTTTATAGCGACAAGGCGGTTTAGCTTATGGCATCTTGCCTTATAGACATCCGCCATTCCTCCTATACCGATCTGTTCCAGGATTTCGTATCGATCACCTAAAAACATTCCTATTTTTAACATCACGTCTTCCTCCATCTTTTTTGAGAATGAGAAAATTGTTCTAAATCATCTTATCAGACTGTGCGTTATGGTGATATTAGCAGAACACTGATATTATCCGTTCCTCCGTTTTTATTGGCAGCGTCAATAAGCATATCCACCTTTTTCTCTATCGTTTCTCCGTTTAAAAGGAGTGAGCGGATCTCTTCATCCGACAGCATATTTGTAAGTCCGTCGGAGCATAAAAGTATCTGACTGTTCGGGGACAGCTCAATCTCAAAATAGTCCACAACCACTCCCGCCGAGCTTCCTATCGCCCTGGTGATCATATTTTTTTTGCTGTAGTACTCACTGGAGCCCCGCTCTATCTTTCCTGCTTAGACCATCTCCTCCACATATGAGTGATCTATCGTGATCTGACATATGTCATCTCCCACAACATAGAGGCGGCTATCCCCCACATTTGCCACATACAGAACGCTTCCTTCCACTGTAGCCAAAACAAGCGTTGTCCCCATGCCGTATAACTCTAAATTTTCATCCGCCTGGCGCAGTAACATCTTGTTTACCAGGTGTATGGCATCGTCAATAGCGGATATAATATGCTTTGAGGAGTTGTTTTTTAGAATTTGCACCAGATTATCCACTGTAAATTTCGAGGCAAAATCTCCCGCGGCATGACCGCCCATGCCGTCTGCGACGATAAAGAGATTTGGAAGTGAGCCGATGGGTGTGGTGGAGCAAAAAAATGTATCCTGATTTAATGATCGCACGATTCCTGTATCGCTTTTTCCATATGCTTCCATCGGCTCACCTCCCCTCTTTTTACTGTATGTATCGTCTCCTTAGCTGACCGCAGGCGCCGTCTATATCCCGTCCCATTTCCCTTCTAATAGTAGCATTGATTCCATTTTTTTCAAGCAATTTTTTAAATTCCTGCTGCCTCTCCCTATCAGATTGTTTAAATTTTCTCTCTTTTATGGGATTAACCGGAATCAAATTTACATGACAGTTCATGCCGCCAATAAGACGAGAAAGACTTAGGGCATGCTCTTTTTTGTCATTTACATCCTTTACAAGGCTGTACTCAAAAGTAATCCTTCTGCCCGTCTGATTAAAGTAATATTTACATGCCTCCATGATCTGCTCTATGGAGTAAACCTTTGCGATTGGCATCATGGTCTGGCGAAGCTCATCATCCGGAGCATGAAGTGATATCGCCAGTGTGATGCCAAGCTTTTCCTCTGCCAATCTGTAAATTTCCGGGACAATACCGCATGTGGAAACCGTTAAATCCCTCTGGCTGATATTAATACCGTTTTTATCACTTATCATATGGAGGAATTTAATGAGCTCATCATAATTGTCAAGCGGCTCACCCGAGCCCATCACAACCACATTTGATACGCGCCTGTTTGTATCCCTGGTTATAGCATAGATCTGTGCGAGCATCTCACCCGCCGTAAGATTTCTTCCAAGCCCGTCTATGGTGGAGGCACAAAACTTACAGCCCATCCTGCACCCTGCCTGTGATGATATGCACACTGAGTTTCCGTGATGATACTCCATCCAGACGCTCTCTATCATCATTCCATCTAAGAGGCAAAAGAGATATTTTCTCGTTCCGTCTATGTTAGAGATCTGAACATCCCTAATCTCCATGGGGTCTAAGGTGAAATTTTCCTCTAGTGCTTTAATATCCTGCTTGGAGATATTTTTCATCTCACCAAAGCTCATTACCAGCTTTACATGAAGCCACTCATATATCTGCTTGGCACGAAACCCCGGCATACCTATATCTGTCAGCTTCTCTTTTAGAGCCTCAAACGGCAGAGACCTGATATCCTGTTTTTCGCTGGTAAAATTACTCATCATCCTCCACCTGTAAAACTGCCACAAAAAAGCCCTCATTTATATTCGGACGGGGAAGAATTTTTAGCATCCCGTCTTTGTAAAACTCATTAAAGCAGGTCGGCACGCGCTCTGAGATATCCACCAGCTTACATCCTCCCTGCTGTAATATAAAGCGCACCTGCTCCTCATTTTCTGCAAAGTTTAAGGTGCAGGTAGAATAAACCACTCTTCCTCCGGGCTTTGCCATTTTAAGTGCATTTATAAGGATCTGTCTTTGCGTCCCTATAAGGCTTTTTATGCCATCCTCTGTCACATGGTATTTTATATCAGGCTTTGAGCCAATAACGCCAAGTCCTGAGCATGGTACATCTGCAAGCACTATGTCATATTTTTGTATGTCTTCATCTGTAGAAACAGTCGCATCCTGCGCCTCTACTTTCGCGTTTCTAAAGTCGCAGCGTTCCACCTCATTCTTAATTAAATAAAGCTTTTCCTCTGCGATATCACGGCTTACCACAAATCCTAAATCGCCCGTTAAATCAAGGAGCTGTATCGTCTTTCCTCCGGGAGCGGCGCACAGGTCTATGCAGGCTTCTGTCGGCTTAGGGTCTGCAAGATATGCAGACAGAGCCGCCGCCGTGTCCTGAACGCTAAAATACCCCTCACTAAAGCCTGAAACGCTCTCAATCCCGTCTATCTTTCTTAGGCGATAAATACCTATCTCGGGACATACCGGCTCCGCCCCTATATGGGATGTGTAAGACTCTTCCGGTTCAGCCAGTCTACTCTTGTTTATCCGGATCATTGTCCCCTTGTTTTCATGCTCTAAAAAGGCTCTTAAAAT
>CAZYLH010000011.1:20330-27402 GCA_964648695.1 uncultured Lachnospiraceae bacterium
AAGACCCAGTCAAGCTGAGGCTGTCGCTCTACTGTGCCTGTGCAAATTCTTTTTATAAACGCCTTTTGGCTGCGCTTAAGATAATCATACTTATCAAGAGCTCTCCTTATGGCAATATGCAAAAAAGCATCCTTTTCAAAGACCTCCATAAGGATCTTAAGCGCAAGCTCTCGCACATCTATTTCACTCATCACCCTCTATTCCCAAAATGGCATTTTGGGGATTTCTATATCCCTTTATAAAATCGCTTGCCGCCATGCGCTTCTTTCCCGCTAGCTGCAGTTCAAGAATTTCAAGTAAATCCTCACCCGTTACCACGCCAAGTCTGTCATTTTCTATTATGATTTGACCCGGGGGGAGTTCTCCCACTTCATATTGCCAAACCCTGCTCTTCCATATCTTTAGCTGTTTTCCATTTAGGAAGGTATACGCACATGGCCAAGGATTAAAGGCGCGCACCTGACGCTCAAGGCTTTTTGCGTCCCTTTTCCAGCAAAGAAGCCCCATCTCCTTTTTTATCATCCGCACGTAAGAGGCTTCCTTTTCGTCCTGCTTTTTGGACTTAAGGCTTCCTGCCTCAAGTTTATCTAACGCCTCTAGTAAAACTTGGCCTCCTAAAACTGAGAGTTTATCAAAAAGTGTATCCGCAGTATCATCCGCAGCTATTTGCAGAGATTTTTGGAAAAGTATATCTCCAGTGTCAATCCCCTCATCCATCTGCATAATGGTGATACCCGTCTCATCATCCCCGTTTAAAATACTCCACTGAATGGGGGAAGCCCCCCTATAGCTCGGCAAGAGGGATGCGTGAATATTGATGCACCCAAAACGGGGAGCGTCTAGTATCTCCTTTGGGATAATCTGACCAAAGGCCGCCACCACCGCTACATCCGGATTAATCTCTCTGACAAGCTCCACCCATTTTTTCTCTCTGATCTTATCCGGCTGATACACAGGGATTCCTGCCTCAAGCGCCAAGCGCTTTACCGGCGGCATGACCATCTCCTGTTTTCTGCCCTGTGGCTTGTCCGGCTGTGTAAACACCGCCGCCACCTCATGCCTGCTTTTTATCAGACTTTCAAGTGGATTTATCGCAAAATCCGGCGTTCCCATGTAAATAACACGCATGATGGTCTCCTTATTTTAGCTTACTCTTCTTCCTCGGCGTAATTTACATCATATACCTCGCCCTCTGCAAGGTCGGTGTAGATGATACCGTGAAGGTGATCCACCTCATGGCAGATCGCCCTGGCAAGAAGTTCCTCGCCCTCTAAAACCTTGTGAACCATGTCCAGATCGTCATACTCAACCTTTACATAATTCGGGCGCTTCACCTGTGCCGCCTTTCCCGGGTTGCTAAGACACCCTTCAGAATCTATCTGCTCCCCAGAGCTTTCAACAATAACAGGGTTTAGCATGACAATCGGTCCCTCGCCAATGTCAATTACCAAAATCTGCTTTATAACACCAATCTGCGGTCCCGCAAGTCCCACGCCGTCAGCGTCATACATGGTCTCAAGCATATCCTCTGCCAGCGTCCGTATTCTTTGAGTAACAGCTTTTATTGTCTTACATTCCTTTCTGAGAATGGGATCGCCAAACAGCCGTATATTTCTAAGTGCCATAGCCCCTCCTTAATGATTAAAGCTTTCTTAGCTAATGTCCAAGTTTACCACAACCTCACGGTATTTGTCTACATTTATCGTGTTCTCAACGGCATTTTGTATATCTATAAGTTTTTTTATGTTTGGTGAATATATGAAAACCATCTGCCGATAGAGGTTGTTAATGCGCCCGATAGTATCCTGAACAGGTCCGTTTACCCTAAGCGTCCTGTCCTCATCTGCACTGATTGCTCCCGCTATATCCTTGGCCGCTTTAACGGCGTCCTCCTCGTAAGGGGAGGTCACAAGAACCGTGAGCATCCTTCTTATAGGGGGATAGCCCATCCTTGTCCGAAAGGATATCTCCCTCTCGTAAAACGAATCGTAATCCTGCGAAGCGGACGCCTTTATCACATAGTGGTCCGGACGGTAGGTTTGTATGACAACCTCCCCCGGGATCCCCCCTCTTCCTGCACGTCCCGCAGCCTGGGTTAAAATCTGAAAGGTCTTTTCAGACGCCCTGTATGTGGATGCGTAGAGGGACTTATCAGCAACCAGAATTCCCATAAGAGTCACATTCTTAAAATCATGTCCTTTTACAATCATCTGCGTGCCAATTAATATATCAGCCTCTCCGTTTGCAAATGCCTCCAGTATCGCCTCATGTCCTCCCTTTTTAGAGGTGGTGTCCATGTCCATTCGAAGGATTCTCGCACTGGGAAACTGCGTCTGTATCAGCGCGGCCGCCTTTTGCGTGCCGATGCCAAGTCCTGCCAAAAAAGGACTGCCGCACGCAGGGCAAAGCTTACTGGCCTTTTTTACATAGCCGCAGTAATGACATCTAAGCATCCCATCCTCGTGAAGCGTTAAGGAGATGTCGCAGTTTGGACACATCAAAACCTCGCCGCAGCTTCTGCATGAGATAAAATTAGAATACCCCCTGCGGTTTAAAAAGAGCATTGTCTGCTCCCCCTTTATCAGGCGGTTATTCATCTTTTCATAGAGGCTTCGGCTTAAGATAGAGCGGTTTCCCTCCTGCATTTCCTTGCGCAAATCCACAATCTCCACCTTTGGCAAAAACGCATTCTCATTTCCTCTCCTTGAAAGCCTTGCAAGCCTGTATATCCCCTCATCCGCTAAGTGTCTGCTCTCTAATGAGGGGGTCGCGCTTCCAAGGACAACCATCCCCCCCATCATCTCACAGCGGTGTATTGCCGTCTCCCTGGCATCATACCTCGGTGCCTGCTCGCTCTTATAGCTGTCCTCCTGCTCCTCATCTATGACGATAAGCCCCAGGTTTTTAAACGGTGTAAAGAGCGCGGAGCGCGGCCCGATCATAATATCTATCTCGCCCCTGCTGGCCTTTAAGAACTGATCATAGCGCTCACCCGCTGACATCCTTGAGTGTACTATGGAAACCCTGTCATTAAAACGGCGGTAAAAGCGCATGACCGTCTGATATGTCAGTGAGATTTCCGGTATAAGGACGATGACCTGCTTTTTTTCTGCAAGCATCCTCTCGATAAGCTCTAAGTACACCTCCGTCTTACCGCTTCCGGTAATCCCCTGCAAAAGCCAGGTGTGCCGTCCTCCGCTTTTATAGTCCTCCCATATCTTTGTGACAGCCGATGTCTGCTCAGGATTTAGGGTGACATCCTCCCAGGCCGCGCCTGTTTTCATAAACGGACTTCTTAGGCTCCTCTCCTCTTCTGTAAGGATTATCCCCTGCTTTACTAGGGAATTAATCGTTGCAGCGGATATATTAAGCTTTGATTTTACAACGCTCGCCTCAAGCACCTCATTATTTTTTAGCTCGACAAGCAGTCGTTCCTGCGCCCTGTATTTTTTTTTCTTACATATCTCTATATATTCCTCAAGCTGTTTGCCATCACAGCCCACGCGAATATATACTTTTTTTACGGGCGCAACCTTTGCCTTTACAGGCATAACCGTCCTCATCGCCTGATTCATGGTGGAACCGTAACGGTTCTTCATCCACCAGGCAAGAGCAATAAAGTGGCTTTCGATATCAAGCTGTTTTTCATCAACGGCAGAAATCTCCTTGACCATCTCTTTAGGAAGATCAGTGTTATCTGTAAGCCCAAGCACATACCCCTTAATCTGCCTGTTGCCTCTCCCAAACGGAATATGGACACTACTGCCAACCGTTACCACTTCCTTTAACTCATCAGGAATTTTGTAGGTAAAGGGGCGGTCAAGCTTTTCTGCGGATATATCGATGATGATGTTTGCGTAATCTGACATACTTTTTCACTTTCACACAAAACCCCTGCAAACCGCATTATGCGGCTTGCAGGGAGCTGTTCACATACTAGAATAATCCGGTGATCACGCCGTCATCGTTGACGTCAATATTGTAGGCGGCAGGGGACTTTGAAAGTCCCGGCATTGTCATGATGGAACCGGTGAGCGCCACGACAAATCCCGCTCCGGCGTTTACATATACATCGCGCACATTTAAGACAAAGTCCTCCGGTCTTCCTAGCTTTTTAGGATCATCTGACAGAGAGTACTGTGTCTTTGCCATGCACACCGGAAAATCTCCAAAGCCCATGGCCTCTATTTTTTCGATCATTCGAAGCGCCGCGGGAGTATAGCTTACGGAGCTTGCGCCGTAGATTTCCTTTGCAATCGTCAAGATCTTTTCCTTTATGGGAAGTTTATCCTCATAGAGGGGCTTATAATTGCTCTTTCGCATCTCTAGACTACCTATGACCTTTTTTGCAAGCTCTATGCCGCCCTCTCCTCCTTTTTCCCAGACCTTAGCTAGGGCAAACTCACAGCCGCGCTTTTCACAAAAATCCTTTATAAACTGATACTCCTCCTCGGTATCAGAGACAAAGGCGTTTAGCGTGACAACAACAGGCACGCCAAACTTCTGGAGATTTTCTATATGCTTTTCAAGGTTTACGATGCCCTTCTCTAGCGCCTTAAGATCAGGCTGGTTAAGATCCTCTTTTGCAACGCCGCCGTTATACTTTAGAGCGCGAACGGTGGCAACAAGGACAATGGCATCCGGCTTAAGTCCCGCCACACGGCACTTGATATTTAAGAACTTCTCCGCACCGAGATCCGCTCCAAATCCCGCCTCCGTGATCACATAGTCTGCAAGCTTTAACCCAAGCTTTGTTGCGCGAACGCTGTTACACCCGTGAGCGATGTTTGCAAAGGGGCCGCCGTGAACTAAAGCTGGGGTATGCTCAAGAGTCTGGATGATATTTGGCTTTATGGCATCCTTTAGTAGCGCTGCCATAGCGCCCACTGCATTCAAATCCTTTGCGGTGACAGGCTCGCCAGCATAATTGTAGGCAACGATGATCCTACCTAGGCGCTCCTTTAAATCCTTCATGTCCTTTGCAAGGCATAAAATAGCCATCGTTTCCGTTGCAACGGTGATGACAAAATGATCCTCTCTTACAAATCCGTCCGCCTTAGCGCCAAGGCCCACCACTATATTTCTTAGAACACGGTCATTCATGTCCACGCATCTCTTCCAGACAACCTGTCTTGTGTCTATACCGAGAGCGTTTCCCTGCTGGATGTGGTTGTCAAGCAAAGCCGCCAAAAGATTTGTCGCGGATGTGATGGCGTGAAAATCTCCGGTAAAATGAAGATTTAAATCCTCCATCGGAACAACCTGGGCATAGCCGCCTCCGGCGGCACCGCCCTTTATCCCAAAGCATGGGCCAAGAGATGGCTCCCTAAGGCAGATAAGGGCTTTCTTTTTAAGCCTGCCAAATGCCTCCCCTAGTCCGACCGTTATGGTGGTCTTTCCCTCACCCGCAGGAGTGGGGTTTATGGCTGTGACAAGTATCAGCTTTCCATCCGGATTATTTTCCACTCTTTTTTCCAGATCAAAATTTAGCTTTGCCTTATATTTTCCGTAAAGCTCTAAATCCTCCTCGCAGATACCAAGCTGCTTTGCGACCTCATCTATGGGTTGCATCTTTGTGCCCTGGGCAATCTCAATGTCTGACTTCATATATGCCTCCTAGAAATAGTAGTGTGTGATATAAGTCTTATCAAATAGAATTATTCTGACAATAAGCCTCAAATTCCGGCGGACTCATAATAACGGCGCGGGGCTTAGTCCCTTCCTCCTCGCCGACAACGCCTGCCTCGCAGAGCTGGTCCATAATGCGGGCAGCGCGGTTAAAGCCTATCCTGAATTTTCGCTGCAACATACCGATGGATGCCTTTTCAACGCTGACAATAAGCTCTCCTGCTTCCCTAAACAACGGGTCTCTTGATGGCTCACCGCTTTCTGCACCGACTGCCGCCTTTGTATCGGTCATGGCCGCCATCGCAGCCAGGTCGATCTGATTGTCATATCCGCCGCCCTCAACATTTTCCTGCTTAACTAAAAACTCCACGACCGCTCCCACTTCCTTGTCCGAGACAAAAGCGCCCTGTACACGGATTGGCTTTTGCATTCCAGTAGGATAATAGAGCATATCTCCCTTTCCGAGGAGCTTTTCCGCACCGACCATATCGAGTATGGTTCTGGAATCCACTCCCGAGGACACGGAAAACGCTATACGGGATGGAACATTTGCCTTGATAACGCCGGTGATGACGTTTACCGAGGGGCGCTGGGTAGCAAGTATCAAATGCATTCCCGCAGCTCTTGCCATCTGCGCCAGATGAAGAATGCTGTCCTCCACCTCACCCGGTGCAACCATCATCAGATCCGCAAGCTCGTCCACGATGATGACAATCTGCGGCATGAGCTTTGGCATCTCCTCAGGACGATCCGCATATTCCTCCTGTATCTTTTCGTTATAGCCCCTTATATCTCTGACTCCGAGCTTTGCAAATTTCTTATACCGCTGCGTCATTTCCCCGACCGCCCAGGAAAGCGCACTCGCCGCCTGTTTCGGATCTGTGACAACCGGCTTTAAAAGATGCGGGATTCCGTTGTAGACGCTTAGCTCCACAACCTTGGGGTCGATCATTATAAGCTTTACCTCAGAGGGCTTTGCGTGGTACAAAATGCTTATGATGATGGTATTTATGCAGACGGATTTTCCTGAACCTGTAGCACCCGCGATCAAAAGATGCGGCATCTTTGCAATATCACCGATGATAACCTGACCACCGATATCCTTACCCGTAGCAAACGCCAGCTTTGACTTGTGATTCTTAAACGCATCCGTCTCCAGAAGGTCTCTTAAGTTTACAGCCACATTTTCCTTGTTCGGAACCTCAATTCCGATTGCCGCCTTTCCGGGAATAGGTGCTTCTATACGGATATCAGCCGCTGCGAGGTTAAGCTTGATATCATCCTGCAAGCCCACGATCTTACTGACCTTAACTCCCATCTCAGGCTGCAGTTCATAGCGGGTGACAGCGGGGCCACAGCTTACATTGGTGATATTCACTCCGACGCCGAAATTTTGAAGCGTCTGCTGTAGCTTAAGCGCAGTCTCCTTTAGCTCCTTGTCGAT
>CAZYLH010000011.1:27502-30519 GCA_964648695.1 uncultured Lachnospiraceae bacterium
TCATAAACAGGCTCATTTTCTGGCTCTCCCTCTTTTTCCCTAAGAAATCTTGGAATGCGAGATCTGCCCTCCGCGCCACGACTCCCCTTAGAGCCCCTGCGGTTTATTTTTAACTCGGATGGGTCAATGGCTCCTTTTAAAGGATTTTCAACCATTCCACTTTGCCCTTCCACCATACCAGTTTCTGTCTGGCTTATTTTTATATGCTCTAATTCCTTCCTTGCCTTAAGCATTTTTTCGCCGTTTTTCTGGCGATTCTTAGCCTGCTGCTCCTCGCGTTTGCGGCGGTTCGTCTCCGATTTTAATTCTCTGATTTCCCTGTTTTCCTCATAGCTCTCCTTAAAATTTGAGGCGTGGAAACGGAAGAAATCCAGTGCTGAAAACTCTGTAACCAAAAGCGCTAATATAAGCGTGACTACGATGAGTACCAGCCATGTCCCCACACTGCTGCACACTGGGTAAAGGAGGTAGATCATAAGTCCGCCAAAAAGTCCGCCGCCGTTCTTTCCTGCTAGTGACGCTCTAAAATAGTCCATCGGCGTATCCGCAGCGCTATATACATCCATGCTTATCAGCTGACAAATCCCGCATATACAGATAATCATAATAAAGCTGAGAAAAATCTTAAGTTTTAGATATACATTACCGGGATTGGATACCAGAAAGCAGCCATACAGAATTAAAACCACCGGAAAAACATACCCAACCGCTCCAAACAGTCCGAAGGTGGCGTTTTGAACCACTTGTCCTGCCGTACCACAGAGATTAAAATTTGCCAGTATCATAAATATGGATATGGCAAAAACCAGGAGCAGTACAAGCTCTTCTAATACCTGAGAGCTTGCTCCTTTCTTTTTTTTCTTATTTGAAGCCCCTTTTTTGCCGGTTTTTTTCTTTCCGGTAGAGGCGCTTGTCTTTTTCTTTGTCTTACTGTTTGCAGCCATTACAGATCCTTTCTCTTGACACCAAAGAAACCTCTTAACTCAGCACATCATTATATCAAAAATCCTCGCGATGTACAATCACTTTCCTTTAACTTTGCGCTGTGCCCCATGACTCTCTATATGTTTTCACATTAAAAAAGTGGTGAAGAAAATCCTCACCACAAGCTTACAGGTTAAAAACTATAAAACGAATTACCCTACTCTTCTACGCCGCTTCTCTTTAAATAGTTAAGAACATCTCCCACTGTCTTCATACTGTTTAACTCCTCTGTGGGGATTTCTATCTCATACTCATCCTCGAGAGCCATCACCATTTGAAACAGGTCAAGAGAATCCGCACCCAGATCATCCTTAAAATTGGTCTCAGGCGTAATCTCATCCTCACTGACACTCAGTCCATCTGCAATGATCGACACAAGCTTCTCTAACATAATAAGTCTCCTTTTTGTTTCATTTTACCGCCCCGTATGGCGCGTATATGAAAGTATAATTATATTCAATGCGCTTGTCAAGCACTTTGTAAAGCTTATTCTCCGATAATATTTCGCGCACAGTACGGCGTCATAAAGCGGTAATCATCGATGACTATACCTCTCTGCTCACTGGCAGCGTGAATAATGAGATTGTTTCCGATGTAGAGAGCCACATGGCCAATGCGGCCAAGACTGCTGTCCCAGTAAAAGATCAGATCCCCCGGCTGCATCTCCTCAAAGGAAACCTCCACGCCTGCGTTTACCTGGTTGTATGAGGTTCTCGGAAGGCTGTATCCATACTGCGCAAACAAACTTAGCATAAAGCCTGAGCAGTCCACACCGACGCCAAGCGTCGTCCCGCCCCACACATATGCTCCGCCAAGATACTGCATGGCGTCATTAACAATCTGAGTGCGAATGGGATTTATGGTTTCGGTCTCCTCCTCTGGCTCCACACAGTATGCCACCGCATCCTGAAGCGCATAGCCATATGTCACAAACTCACGGGATACATACCCTTCTATATCAGAGCCGACAACGATCTTTAGCCACTCATCGTTTGTCTCCTCTATCACCTCATAGATGGAACCCGCAATGATCTGCGTTAAGATTTCTGATTCCGTGCTTGGCTCCTGCCTTACGTTTAAAACCTCGGCGTTTACCGTCACAGCTAAAAAGGTATGCTCATACGCAAGCTCGCGCGCTTCATCTCCGGTCGCCACAAACTCCGCATTTATATACCCCTCTATTCCATTTGACACAATGTAATACCACTCGCCATCCTCAGAGATCTCTAAGAGATCCACGCCGCTCATACTGTAAAGGATACCGACAATCTCCCCTTCCATGCTTGGAGAAGTGCGTATATGAAGGTAATTTGGCGCGATAACCACCCCAAGGTTTTCATATTTATCCCATACTGAAGTTCTTGGATCATCCTCGGTTTCTAAATCCTCCTCGGTCTCTTCTGCTTCCTCTGCAGTGGTCTCTTCCTCTTCTTCCGCCTCTGAGTCACCGGCTTCGTCCACATCATTTGAAGAGGGATCTATAAGTACGCTGTCCGTATCAAGCTTGATCTCTAAATATGAGGCCACGGTAGTCTCCACTGAAACGCTGTCCGTAAGAACGCCGGATAAGTAGTTGCTATCAAAAAGTGAGGCAGACCGGGCTGTGGCCTTTTGTTCTGCTGATGCTTCATCCTCTGAGGCAGAAACGGTGTTATCTGCGTGATACAGCGCCTGAACACACATACACATCACAGGCAGACTAAAAAAAGCAACCACACAAAATCTTCTGGCAGTAAATCTGAATGATTTTTTGTTGTGGTCGTTATTTGACAGCCTGATCGACGTTTGGTTGTGGTCTTTATTAGAATTCAAATGATGTATATTAAACATATTCTGGGAATTCCTTTATGGCAAGCTTTTTAAGAGAAAGGTGATACAACGGATTGCTTCGCACTCCGTGCTCTCGGGGGTCCTAAAACACCTCAAATCCGCTCATTTTTCTTCGAAAAATGGCTACTTTTCGGTGTTTTTCGCTCCCCAAAGTCATAAATTTTTATGCAAGCATAAAATTTATGACTTTTTGTCGCTTGTAT
>CAZYLH010000012.1:0-28765 GCA_964648695.1 uncultured Lachnospiraceae bacterium
CCAATATATTCCGGCTGGAAAGTTGGGATTTTCAATATTTATTCTTTGGTGCTGTTGTCGCGGGATAATAGTTGTCAAATGAAAAGTTCTGTGATATACTGACGAATGCGGCAAGATTCGCAAAATATTTTCCTGACGCCTTGCTAGAAGCTTTTTTAAGACATTTTATAAGGTGCCAGATGAATTTGACTTATTGGAGGTTTTTATGAGAGAAACGGCGCTGGTCATAATGGCTGCGGGAATTGGAAGCAGATTCGGTGAAGGAATCAAGCAGCTGGCTGCGGTTGGGCCAAGTGGCGAAATTATTATGGATTATTCCATCTATGACGCCATGGAGGCAGGCTTTAATAAGGTTGTATTCATCATTAGAAAAGATATTGAAAATATTTTTAAGGAGGTTATCGGCAGGCGCATAGAAAAGATACTGCCGGTTTCCTACGTGTTTCAGGAAAAAGAGGATCTGCCGAAGGGCTTTTCGGTTCCGGAGGGGCGCAGGAAGCCCTGGGGAACAGGACAGGCAGTTTTAGCATGCAAGGATGTGGTCGACTGTCCATTTGTAGTTATAAATGCCGATGACTACTATGGCAAGGAAGCGTTTAAAAAGATCCATGAGTTTTTAGTTACCGACCACTCTCCCGCTCAAAAACACCAATACTGCATGGCAGGCTTTATACTTGGAAACACCTTAAGTGAAAACGGCGGCGTGACCAGGGGAATATGCAGTGTGGATGAGGAAAATCACTTGGTGGAGGTTGTGGAGACCGGCGGACTTATCCGCAAGGATGAATATACAGTTTTGGCTGACAGAGACGGCACCATCATAGACGTAAGCGCTGACCGTTATGTTTCCATGAATATGTGGGGATTTTCAACGGATATTTTCCCCGAGCTTGAGAGTCGTTTTGTCACCTTCCTTGAGGGTCTTGATAAGACCAATAACAAGAAGAGCGAGTATCTGCTGCCGAGCATAGTAGATGAGCTTTTAAAGGAGAATAAGGCGCAGGTTACAGTTTTAGAGACGAGGGATAAGTGGTTTGGCGTGACATATGCTGAGGATAAGAAGTCTGTGATGAAGGCGTTTAAAAAGCTTATCGCCGAGGGAGTATACCCCGAGAAGCTTTATGCTTAAGAGCTACTTTTGTAAACGTGTGGGGCGCTTTGCCATTAAAAAAATACTTGAAAACAATTTATAGATATGTTAAAATGTGTCCTGTTTATGTGGCAGGACATATACGCGGATGTGGCGGAATGGTAGACGCAGCAGACTCAAAATCTGCCGGTGGCAACACCGTGAGGGTTCGAGTCCCTCCATCCGCAGCGCTACCCCATTTTCCTTAAAGTGGAAACTGGGGTTTTTTCGTAATTAAAAGGACTACGTACCGGAAGCAGAGCGCATTAAAAGGCGGTGGAGTAACTTTTATGAGGAGTAGGTGGCTTAATGGGTAAAAATTTATATATTGCGGAAAAACCAAGCGTTGCCCAGGAATTTGCCAAGGCCTTAAAGATAAACGGAGCCCGCCGGGATGGCTATATAGAATCTCAGGACAGCATTGCGACCTGGTGCGTGGGACATCTTATCACAATGAGCTATCCGGATAAATATTCCCCAGAGCTGAGGCGCTGGAGTCTTAGCACGCTGCCTTTTATTCCAAAGGAATACAAGTATGAGGTGATAGAGGGGGTAAAAAAGCAGTTTGAGATTGTCGCGGGACTCTTAAATAGGGCCGATGTGGAGACCATCTATGTCTGCACTGACTCCGGGCGAGAGGGAGAGTATATCTACCGTCTGGTGGAGCAGGAGGCGCATGTATCTGGAAAGAACAGAAAGCGCGTCTGGATAGATTCTCAGACGGAGGAGGAGATACTAAGAGGAATACGCGAGGCAAAGGATTTGTCAGAGTATGATAATTTAAGCGCTTCGGCATATTTGAGAGCCAGTGAGGATTATCTCATGGGAATAAATTTTTCCAGGCTCCTTACCCTTCGCTTTGGTCCGGTGATCTCATCATATCTGCATACGGACAGGGCGGTGATCTCCATCGGACGGGTGATGACATGCGTGCTCGGCATGGTTGTGCGCAGAGAGCGGGAAATACGCTCCTTTGTAAAAACTACCTTCTATAAGATATCGGCGGAGATTTCCTTAGATGACGGGAGCTTTATGGCGCAGTGGCGCGTGGGAAAGGACAGCGCATTTTTTATGTCGCCTAATCTTTATAAGGAGAACGGATTTTTAAAGCAGGAGGATGCAAAAAAGCTTATAGATTTAATGTCCGCCGCAGATCCTGTGTACGGTGAGATCCTCTCCATAGAGAAAAAGAAGGAGAAGAAAAACGCCCCGCTTTTATATAACCTGGCGGAGCTTCAAAACGGCTGTTCAAAGCGTTTTAAGATAAGTCCTGATCAGACCTTAAAAATTGTCCAGGAGCTCTATGAAAAAAAGCTGGTGACCTATCCAAGAACCGATGCAAGGGTTTTGTCATCGGCGGTTGCAAAGGTTATCGGTGGAAATATTAAAGGGCTTACAAGGTTTGCACCCATGGCAGACATCGCTGGGGAAGTCCTGGCACTTGGTACATATAAAAACATCGCAAAGACCAGATATGTAAATGATAAGCAGATAACGGACCACTATGCCATCATTCCCACAGGACAGGGACTGGATGCCTATAACGGACTTAGCTCCACTGCAAAAGGGGTTTATGAGATGATTGTCAGGAGGTTCTTAAGCATCTTTTTTCCCCCTGCAGAGTATAAAAAATATGCCATATGTTTAAATATTGCCTCCGGCGAGGCGCATACAGAGGAGTTTTATGCAAGCTTTAAGGCTCTGGAAAATGAGGGCTATTTAAGGGTAAGCGGAGTTCCCAAAGCGTCACCTAAAAAAGAAAAGGAAGACGACGTTCAGGACATAAAAAACAGTCCCCAGATGATACTCCAGTTAGAAAGCCTAAAAAAAGGGATGAAGCTAAATGTATCCGGCTTTAATATCAAGGAGGGGGAGACATCGCCGCCTAGTAGATATAACTCCGGTTCCATGATACTGGCAATGGAAAATGCCGGACAGCTTATAGAGGATGAGGAGCTTCGCGCACAGATAAAGGGCAGCGGTATCGGAACCAGCGCTACCAGGGCGGAGATCCTAAAAAAGCTTGTGAATATCGACTATCTTGCCCTGAATAAAAAGACGCAGATCATCACGCCCACCTATTTTGGAGAGCTGGTATACGAGGTGGTGCTTGCATCCATGCCAAAGATGCTTGATGCGGAGATGACTGCCAGCTGGGAAAAGGGGCTTTCCATGGTTGCGGACGGCACCATAACTCCTGAGGAGTATATGAAAAAGCTCTACGTCTTTATCTGCAACCGTGTGAAAAATGTAAAGGAAATCAGCGCGCCACAGGCTATAATGCAACGCTTTTATCCCTTACGGGATTACTACAATACCAGCGGCAAAAGTTCTAAGACCACATGAGCCTGCTAATAGGTGGTATAGGTAGAGATGTATAGAAAGAGGTTTTTACATGAGCATATATATTAGGGATTTGTTTGACCTAAGCCATACAAGGGCTTCCTCCTTATTAGAGCGCTACAGCTATCCCTGGGAGGTGTTGCCTGAGATCGGCGCATTTATAAAAGAGCTTTCTGGAAAGCTGGGTGAGGAATTTATGGAAGTTGCTCCTAACGTTTGGGTGCATAAATCTGTGACGATTGCAGGGACTGCAAGCATCACCGGCCCATGTATTATAGACGCGGGTACGGAGGTGCGCCACTGTGCCTTTATCCGTGGAAACGCCCTGATCGGCAGAGACTGCGTTGTCGGAAATTCCACAGAGCTTAAAAACGTCATTCTCTTTGACCATGTCCAGGTACCCCATTACAATTATGTTGGGGATTCCATCTTAGGGTATTATGCCCATATGGGAGCAGGCTCCATCACATCAAATGTAAAGTCCGATAAGACTTCTGTTATCATAAAGGATGATGGCGTTTTATATGATACCGGAAAAAAGAAGGTGGGGGCGATGCTTGGAGATTATGTGGAGATCGGGTGCGGCTCCGTTCTAAATCCGGGAAGTATCATTGGAAGAAACACTAATATATACCCTCTCTCATCAGTCAGAGGCGTAATACCGCCGGATCATGTGTATAAAAAACAGGGTGAGGTGGCAAGAAAATATACATAACCAGAGCCATTTGCACGATATAGAGGGTGTTGATCTTATTCCATCAGATATATCACGCAAAACCCTATACATAATGCCCCTTGCCCTTAAAGGCGGGGGCATATTATAAAGGATCACTTAGGAAAATATTTCTCGTGGCTAGGCTAAGAGAATAAAGGAGAAATATTATGAGAAAGGCAATCATACTTTTGGTGGCCATTATGCTGATAGGACTGACAGGGTGCAGTAAGAGTACGACTGAAGAAAAAGTTGGGAAAATGCAACAATTCAGCCGGGTCTGCACATTCGCTGCACAGACCTGGCTGAATTGTAACTGAATTGTGACAAATGGAAGGGAGCTCATTCTAAATGATAGAAAAACAAAAGATTTTAGAATCATGGATAATGGTGGAGCATTTATCAGAGGGTGACATAAATCTCAATGATAAGGCTATTCTCACCTTAGAGGGTTTGCAGGGGCAGGATTTTTATTCTTTATTTTTGCATGAAATCGAAAAAAAGAAATGGAACCGGCAACAAAAAGGAGGAATTGTTGTCTATTGCGATATCTTTCCATTTCAGGAAGTAGTGCACATTCTTCGGGCACAGTACGGTTTGGAACCGACGGATGAGGATATCCGTTTCGGATATAAATTCAGTTTTGCGTTGTATTTTGACAGAACGCTTAATTTTCTGGCAGATATGACATTCTTTACAGAAAGTGCTTATATACGCTATTTTAAGAATGTTCCCCATGAAAATGAGTTTCGGGAATTTGAGAAAAATTTAAAAAAACAACTTTCACAGTATTTTGGCGAGACAGCCGGTGAACAGGTGAAGTGCTATAAGGAGAGGTTTAATGAGGCAATGCAAAAAGGCCTCTTGCGACACAAAATTGCTGCCAATAACTGTCGGATGAAGATAGTAGAAAATGTAGAGACAGACGCAACGAATCTGCATTCTTTTTTCATCGATGATCTGGAAGAGGCAAAAAAAATCAGAACGGCCAATCTGAAGGCTTATTTATATGGAAATAAAGAGGGGCGCAGGAACCTCGACAGTAAAAAAGATTCGTTGAATTTCAATCCGCATATGTTTGAACAGATTCTGCAGCCGAAGAATTACCCTATAGGAAGGTTTCCGGGCAATACAAAGTATGCGCTTTCTCTGATGCAGCAAGTTGCGGTGAATTTAGCCATCGGTTTCGACAATAAGCCTGTACGCAGTGTCAACGGTCCGCCTGGAACCGGAAAAACGACACTTCTGAAAGATATTTTTGCACAGTTAGTCGTACAGCAGGCCTATGATATTGCGAAACTTTCAAACCGTTTGATCAGAGGAACAGAGAAAACGATTTATTTTGAATCTGCATCGATTGGAGAGATACCTCAATATATTACCGAAAATAATATTGTGGTTGCAAGCTCGAATAACAGTGCAGTTCAAAATATTGTGAACGAACTTCCATTGATTAAGGGGATTGACAGCGATCTGATTGAGGAACTGAAGGAAGCGGATTATTTTCGCGAGATATCAAATGCGAAGTTATCGGTAGAGTGGCAGGAAGATGAGAAAGGGGAAAAGCGTCAGGAACTGGTAAAGGAATCTGTTCCGGGAGAAAAAAAGTTTTGGGGTGTGTTTTCACTTGAGGGTGGAAAAACCGACAATATGAACAATATTCTCAAAACTGTGAGGCACATTCACAAATATCTGGAAGAAGAATATTTGCCGGAACAAGAGATATATCATCAATTTTTAAAGTATTATGAGAAAGTGAAAGCGATTCAGAAAGAAAGGCAAGAATTTGCGGACGACATTCGTGCATATCAGGAATGTAATCAGAAACTGAAACAGAAACGTGCCAACTATCAAAAAGAATTGAGAAAGAAAGAGAATGAGCTGCATACGGAAAATCAAAAGATTGAAGCATGCAGACAACAGCTGGAGCAGTTACAGTCTTGCCTGGAAATGGTGCGAAGCGGAGCGGAAGTTGTCCGTAATCAGATGGACAATTTGCGTCAGTGTCTTCAACTATGCAAGGCACAGAAACCCTTTTTCTTTGCGGGGCGGAAAAAGAAGGAGGAATATCGAGACAGAGTAAATGAAATCACCTCTCAATTTGCAAAACTCAGCGAGGAAGATGCGGAGTATAGAAAACAGGAGGGAGAAATCAATGAAAAAATTCTTTTGTGGCAGATGAATCGGAAACAAAGCGTAGAAAAACAAAAGGAAATACAGCGGAAATTTACCAGCTGGAAGATGGCGGAAGCAGGTGAAATTTCAGATCTGGAAGAAAAAGTCGGTAAATATGAAAAGATCAGAAATGACAGTAAGATCGAGCCGCTGAATATGAATCTGCTGTATGCTGATTTGCAGATGTCCAACCCGTGGTTTGACGAAACATACAGGGTGGCACAGTCAAAATTATTCATCATGGCATTGCGTGTTCGAAAACAATTTCTTTTTGAAAACAGAAAAAATATAAAGGCAGCCGTTATCGTCTGGGAGCAGCAGTACCTGGAACGGAAATCTGTGATTGAGGCGGCATGGAACTGGATAAATATGACGATTCCGGTGATCAGTTCGACATTTGCCAGTTTTTCGCGTATGTGCAAATATCTTGGGGAAGAAACACTGGGGCATCTCTTTATTGATGAAGCGGGACAAGCATTGCCGCAGGCGGCGGTCGGAGCAATCTATCGCAGCCGACATGTGATGGCAGTTGGCGACCCGCTGCAGATTCAACCGGTTCTTACGCTGGATTCCAACACACTGTCTATGCTGAGCAGGCATTTTCATGTGACGGAAAAATATTTATCTGCATCGGCATCTGTGCAGACATTAACAGATGCGGCGAGTCAGTATGGATTTTATCGAAAGGAGGACAGGTCGGAGGATTCATGGGTCGGTATTCCTCTGTGGGTACACAGAAGATGCAGGTATCCGATGTTTACAATTTCAAATGTGATTTCCTATGAAAAACTTATGGTACAGGGTGTGGAATCATATGGAAAAATAGGATGGTTCGATATCGGAGGAACAGCGGATGACAAATATGTTAAGGAGCAGGGGGAGTTCCTTTTGGATAAGCTAAGTAAGATGATAGAAGAAAATCGGAAAATCATAGACAAAAATGAAAAAGATGTGATTTATGTGATCACTCCATTTTCCAATGTGGCATATCAGCTTTCAAAGAAATTGCGGGAAATTCATTTTACCAGATATGATAAGCAAGGGAAACCGACAAATGTCGGAACTGTCCATACTTTTCAGGGGAAAGAGGCTCCGATTGTTTTTTTTGTACTTGGCGCCGACAGAAAGAGCAGCGGTGCGGCACGCTGGGCAGTAACGGAAGCGAATATACTGAATGTTGCGGTTACGAGAGCAAAAGAGGAGTTTTATATCATAGGCGACAGGAAATTATATCTTGGGCTTGGTTGTGATATTGTGACAGACACGGATAAAATTATCAGACAATATCAAAAGCAACACTCGGATCTTGTGTAGGAACAGGTACGCTGGATTCAGCCGCATGGGCAGGCGGCTGAAACATAGGCAACCGTTACGTATGCGGATTTACGACGTGTTACATGGACGGTTAAATATGTTGATTTTAAACCATACACCGGGCGTACGGATGTTTTTTTATCATCTCCTCAGAGCGCCGACTCGCACATATGTTTTGAAAAATCTCATTTTTACGTGAGATTATCTTGATGTACAGTTGGTTGTGTGCTATACTGACTAGAGTCGATAACAAGAAGAGGCGCTGTTAGGAGAAATGATATGTCGGTTTGCTATGATAAATTATGGAAGATGCTAATAGATAAAAGAATGAACCGAACAGATTTAAAAGATATGGCAGGAATTAGTTTTAATGTCTTAGCTAAGATGGGGAAAAGAGAAACGGTTTCGCTGGAGAGCTTATATAAGATATGCAAGACACTGAACTGTAATATAGGAGACATTATGGAGTTTACAGAGGATGAAGCCGAGGCTTAATGGCTGTCCATGAATGATGGGGATTAAGGAGGGCGTATAGTGCAAAGACCATTGACTTGTGTTGAAATATGTGCGGGAGCGGGTGGTCAGGCTTTAGGGCTGGCATTGGCTGGATTTACTCATGTTGCACTTGTTGAATACGAAGAAGATTATTGTAAAACCCTGAAACTGAATCGACCTGAATGGAATGTAATATGTGCGGATGTGCGTGATTTTGATGGAAAACCTTATCGAGGAGTGGATTTGCTTGCCGGCGGTGTACCATGTCCTCCTTTTTCGGTTGCTGGTAAACAGTTGGGAAAAGATGATGAGCGAGACCTTTTTCCCGAAGCAATTCGATTGATCAAAGAGATAGAACCCAGGGCGGTGATGCTGGAAAACGTAAGAGGCTTTTTGGATTCTAATTTTGATGAATATAGAAAGTATATACTTGAATCCATTGACATGCTTGGATATGACGTACAAATCAAATTATTAAATGCCTCTGATTTTGCTGTCCCGCAGCTTCGTCCCCGTGTAGTGATCGTTGCGATACGGAAGGAAGAAAATGTTCTTTTTTCATATCCGAAAGGGGAAGTGGAATGTGCACCTACTGTCGGGGAGGCACTATATGATTTGATGGCAGAAAACAAATGGGAAGGTGCAGAGCTCTGGGCCCAAAATGCGAATAGGATTGCGCCAACTCTGGTTGGAGGGTCTAAAAAGCATGGAGGTCCTGATCTTGGACCGGTGAGAGCAAGAAAAGCATGGGCTGAAATGGGAGTAGACGGGCGAGGAGTAGCTAATGCGGCACCTGAGCCGGGATTTGAAGGAATGCCCCGGTTGACTACCAGAATGATGGCAAGGATACAGGGCTTTCCTGATACATGGACCTTTGGGAAAAAGAAAACAGCGGCATGCCGTATGATAGGAAATGCATTTCCTCCGCCGGTAGCGCATGCAGTAGGAGAAAAAATAAAGGAGTGTTTGAAAGAAGATGAATGCTTTAATAGCCGATGCGAGATTTCATTTTCACGAGCGATTGTTTGAAACAAACACGTTGACATTAACTAAATCAGGCGTGGCATCTAATGCGGATACCAATAGCAGAGCTTCAAAAGCCATTGCGAGCAAAATTGTTGATATTTTAGTTAATGATAATCATCATACAGTTAATAATGTTGATAAAATTTTTGGACAAACACTGGGAAAGCAGTTTGAGCTATTGACGATGGAGTTTTTGCAGGAGACCTTTCCACATTTGCAAAATCTCCGTCCTGGTCAATGGTCGATATTACAGCTTGGTAACAATAACAGGATTCAAATAAGTGATTTCGAACAATATGAGCATTTGGCATATTTGGACACACTGACAGCAGAGAATGCACAGCTGGCGGCAGTATTGGGAAATGATTATCTTGTTGCACCGGATGTGGTTATTTATCGTAATCTTTACGAAGACGAAGAAATAAATTCGAACCAGTACATAGTTGATGATAAAATAAGTAAAATGGCAGATGTTAGAAAGTCAAATGGCGGAAAACCTCTGCTTCATGCCAGTGTATCAGCAAAATATACCATGCGGAGTGACCGGGCACAGAATAGTCGTACAGAGGCATTGAATTTGATTCGTAATAGAAAGGGTCACCTGCCACATATTGTTGTGGTAACAGCGGAGCCGATGCCAACTCGGTTAGCTTCATTAGCACTTGGAACCGGGGATATTGATTGCGTGTATCATTTTGCGCTTTATGAGTTGATCCGTGCAGTGAATGAAGTTGGTTCTGAAGATGCGGTTGAAACTTTGGAGACACTCGTAAAGGGGAAACGATTGAAAGATATTTCAGATCTACCGCTAGATTTGGCAGTGTGATGAAACCATGAATCAATCCCCGCTCCAAAACAAGCAGATGATGAACCTGGCTTTCCACAGGCAAGTCTTATAATCTACGGGAATAAGATAAGTCGCTTCTTCCCGGAAGGAATGCTCCTGCTTAAAGGCGGGGGCATATTATAAAGGATCACTTAGTGCAAAATTGCACTAAGTTAGGCTAAAGGTATAAAGGAGAATGATTATGAAAAAATTGATACTTATTTTATCAGCCATCATGCTGCTAGGACTGACAGCGTGCAGTAAGAGCACGACAAACGACATAATAGAGGTGTCGGACAATGACGTCTCCGGCAATGACGTGTCTGCTAATGACATCGATGCCTCTGGAAATGATGCAGAGGAGACTGTTGACGAAGATACAGACAGTGTCGAAGGACCGGCAGACGAGGACGAAGATGAGGAAGAAAACACTTCCGAGAAGTCTGATAAGTCTGATGCGGATGCGGACGATGAGGACGAAAGCTTAAGCGTATCAAGCATGACCGTAACCGTATCTGGAACGCACTACATTGGGGAGACGCTTACAGGTTCTGATTTTACTGTAGAAGTGACAATGAGTGACGGCGAAGTCTTAACCAATCCCGATGGATGGAGCGCAAGCCCGCTGACGCTTAGCGAAGAGACAAACGAGATCACAGTAACTTATCTGGATGCAAGCACCACCGTAACGGTTGTGGCAAGTGGTGAGGGTGAGAGCACAAGCAGCACAACCACCACATCCAGCAGTAGCGCGAGCACATCCAGCAGCACGAGTAGCAGCACCTCAAGCTCTACAAGTAGCAGTACGAGCGCAACAAGCGGAAGCACCAGCAGCGGTAGTAGCAGTAGCACCAGCACAACCACAAGCGGAGCGACATATTCCTTAGACGCAGTGCCGGAGGGGTTTGTATTATATGCCAACCTTAAAAACAGCACTTGTCTGACAAGCCTTACACCGATAGAATTTTATTCGCAGAGTTTTGACTATTCAAGAACGCAGGGTACTTATCTGACCCTAGATGACTATTCGTTCTGTGTTGTTTATCAGGGGGACAAAGGTAAAGTGATTTATAGTGTGCCCGACACATCTTTATTAAGCGGCTTAACATCTTCGGTTTCTTTCCCGTTTTATCTTCAGGCAGAAAATGTTGATGTGACCTTTACGTGGAATGGGTTGTCTTACTATACAAACATTTTATCTTATCATGATTACTACATAGGCTATGATGATGAAGCCGCACAGATAGAGTTTGACCTCTTCAACGAGGAAAGAGTTTCCCTTGGGCTTACCCCGTTTACATGGAGTGATGAGCTTGCAGAGCTTGCAAAAATCCGCGCCAAAGAAATAGTAGAGGATTTCTCACACACAGGGTCTTATACTGGCGCGGTTGAGAATATAGCTCTAAGCGTTTGTTTGTCAAATGAAGGTTCACAAGATATCGCAGACAGAGTTTTTGGGCAGTGGAAGGCAAGCTCGGGGCACTATGCAACCATCACAAAGAGGGCTGATTATGGTAAGTACTGTGGTATAGCATTCTACCGCGATGGAAGCAATGTGTATGCGGTGGCGATTGTTAGCCCCACCAGTACACTAAGCGGAGCGCGGTAACAGTCCTACTGATAAACCACCCATATATAATAATGACAGGGCAGCTAAAACCAGCTGCTCTTTTTGTATGCCCAAACGGATACACTCGGCCATGCGTCGATTTATCAATACAAACAAAACAGGAGGTTGAAAGTATGGGGGATGAAATAAAAATGATTTTAGACAAATTGTCAGAAATGGATAGAAAAGTAACAGATATCCAGTTGACACTTGATAACGACATGAACCGCAATATAAAAATCATTGCTGAAGGACATTTGGATTTATGCCGAAAACTTGACGAAGCCTTAAATTTGGGTGCGGTCGCCGCCGGGCGTTGATCTCCGAAAATCTCGCAAAAATAAAACAAATCATTGACTTTTAAAAAAAATGCCGATATAATACCCCGTGACTGTGAAGGTGTGTAAGTAGTCGACAGAAGCTTCCTTTCAGAGAGGTCCCGTGTGGTGTGAGTGGATCGGTTGCCTGTGGATGAATTTCAGCATTGGAGTTTTCCGTGAAAGCTAAGTGTCTTAGAGTAAGCGGATGTGACCGCCGCATTAAGGCGGATAGAGTGCAGAGCTTTTGCTCTGAACATGGGTGGTACCGCGGTTTTTCGTCCCATAGCATTGCGCTATGGGGCTTTTTAAGTTTATCAAAAGGTAGGATGGTTATATGGAAGAAAAGAATGTTTTATGGGACAGCCTTTCTGTATTAAAGGATAAGATTGAGGAGGAGCTTTCAAAGCGCTTAAGCTTAAAAGAACTCTATGAGTTTAAAAATATCTACCTTGAGGGAAAGAAGAGTAAGCTTAGCGAACTGATGAAGAATATGAGAAGCCTTTCCCCAGAGGAGCGCGCAAGCTACGGCAAGGCGGTAAATGAGCTAAAGGACTGGGCTTTTTTGCGCTTTAATCAGATGGAAGAAAAGGTTAGAAAGCTTGAATTAAATCAGCGCTATGAGAGTGAGAAGATAGATCTGACTATTCCTGCAAAGCCCAGATTGATAGGAAATCTTCATCCCATCACGCTTGTGCGCAACCAGCTTATCGACATCTTTGCCGCCATGGGATTTGAGATCTATGAGGGAAGAGAGATCGAGACGGACTACTATAATTTCACGGCACTAAATACCCCGCAGGATCACCCTGCCAGGGACATGCAGGATACATTCTATTTGTCGCCTGAATTTTTGTTAAGAACCCAAACCTCTGCTGGTCAGATTCATGTGATGGAGAAAAAGAAGCCGCCGATCAAAATCCTCTCCCCCGGAAGAGTATTCCGTTCGGACGATGACGCTACCCATTCACCAATGTTTAGCCAGATGGAAGGTCTGGTTGTGGATGAGGGCATCACCATGGGAGACCTTAAGGGTATGCTTGAGGTGTTTGTTCAGAAGGTTTACGGCGAGGGGACAAAGACACGCCTGCGGCCATCTTATTTTCCTTTCACGGAGCCCTCTGTGGAGGTGGATTGTTCCTGCTTTGTCTGTAAAGGAGAGGGCTGTGGCCTTTGCAAGGGTACGGGCTGGATTGAGATTCTTGGCGCCGGTGTAGTGAACAAGAGAGTTCTTGAAAACTGCGGTATAGATTCAGAAAAATACAGCGGCTTTGCCTTTGGTATCGGCCTTGAGCGCACTGCTATGCTCAAGTACGGCATCAACAATATCAAGCTGCTTTTCAATTCCGACCTGCGTGTCTTAGAGCAGATCAACGAGAAATAAGAAGGTGACGGAGGTTTATTATGATCGTACCACTTAGTTGGTTAAAGGATTATGTGGATATAAATGTGACGCCGGACGAGCTGGAAAAAAAGCTCTTTGACGCCGGCTTTGAGGTTGAGGAAAAATATGAGCTTGGAAGGGATATAAGCGGTGTTGTGGCAGGACTCGTAATATCCTGTGAGCCCATTCCTGAGACACATCTGCACCTCTGTCAGGTAAACGCCGGGCCCCACGGAACTATGCAGGTTTGCTGCGGTGCGGACAATGTAAAAGTAGGAGGGATTCATCCCCTTGCCTTAGTTGGAGCCACTGTTTATGCCACCGCAAAGGATCACAAGACGGTGGAGGGTGTTGCCACTATAAAGAAGGGAAAGCTACGTGGCTATGAGTCTAATGGAATGCTCTGCTCCGGCGTTGAATTAGGTCTTACAGATGATTTATATCCCGGCGCGGGCTATAACGGGCTTTTGGTTTTACCGCAGGGCACCAAGCCCGGTGCGGATGTAAAGCCCATTGTGGGGCTTGATGACTGGATCTTTGATATCGCTCTTACCGCTAACAGGCCTGATTGTCAGAGCATCCTTGGAATTGCAAGAGAGGTTGCGGCAATATTAGATCAGGAATTAAAGATGCCTGAAACGGACTACACAGAGACAGATGTCAAAAAAGAGGGCTTTAGCGTTACGGTGGATGCGCCGGAGCTGTGTCCGAGATATTCCGCTCACTATGTATATGATGTGGAGATTGCAGAATCTCCCGCATGGATAAAGCGCCGTCTTGCTCTGGTTGGGCTCTCCTCCATCTCTAATATTGTCGACATCACAAATTTTGTGCTAAAGGAGATAGGCCAGCCAATGCACGCCTTTGACGATTCTTATCTGGAAGGAAATAAAATACAGGTAAGAAGAGCCACAGATGGGGAGCAGATTGTCACGCTTGACGCTCAGTCCCTTACCCTCTCATCCTCAAACCTTGTCATCTGTGACGGCGTAAAGCCGGTTGCGCTTGCAGGCGTTATGGGTGGTCTAAATTCTGAGATTAGAGAGACTACCACAGGGGTGGTATTTGAGTCCGCAAAGTTTGCCAGAGACAGCGTAAGAAAAACTGCCAGAGCCCTCGGAAAGAGCTCTGATTCCAGTGCCAGATATGAAAAAGGGGTGGACGAGTATTCTACCGTCCTCGGTATGAAGAGAGCTCTCCATCTGGTAGAGGAACTTGGATGCGGCAAAATATCATCCACCCACGTGGATATAAATACGGGTAACAGCATAGAACCTACGCCCATGAAGGTGAGCATTTCAAAGGTAAACAGTGTTCTTGGAATCTCCGTCTCAAGTGAGGAAATCTATGATATAATGAGAAGGCTTGGATTTAATCCCGCCATTAAAGGAGATGAGTTGACTCTACAGGTTCCAGCCTACAGGGAGGATATGCTCCCTGATGGGGAGCAGGATGTAAAGCGCTATCCGGACGTTGCGGAGGAGGTAATCCGCATCTATGGCTATGATCATATCCAGTCGACATTTATGCCTTCTGCTAAGGTTACCATGGGAGGCTATACGAGGAGACAAAAAGGCGAACTTGGACTAAAAGAGACTCTCTGTGCCCTTGGAGCATACGAGTGCATGCACTACTCCTTCTTCTCGCCCGCAGACCTTGATCTGTTAAAACTTGAGGAAAATGCCCCTGAGAGAAATGCTATCCGGATTTTAAATCCCATAAATCAGGATCTTTCGCTTATGCGCACAACTCTTGCGGCATCCATGCTAAACGCAATTTCCAGAAACGAGAAGCAGGGAGTGCTTTCGGGACGTCTATATGAGGTGGCAAGCGTATTTATACCAAATTCCCTGCCATTAACAGAATATCCCGAGGAACGCACTACTTTATGCGTTGGGATTTTTGGTGCGGATGAGAGCTTTTATAGCATGAAGGCAATAGCGGAAGGTATTGCAGAAAGCCTTGATATCTCCTTTGATTACCTGCCTGCGTCAAAGACATTTTTGCATCCGTATCAGGCGGCGCTGATAGTATGTGAGGGAGAGGAGCTTGGATATTTTGGCAAGGTTGCCTATGATATCCAGGACGAACTTAATATGCGCACGGGAGCACTCATCATGGAGATTGATTTAGAGAAGCTCTCAAAGTGGTATGGAAAGAAGAGGATGTTTGTGCCTCTTTCTAAATATCCTGAGGAGAGCAGGGACTTAGCTCTTGTGATGGATAAGGATATCACCTATGGCCAGGTGGATAAGATCATAAGGAGTTCTGTAAAGTATGTAAAGAATGTGGAGCTGTTTGATGTTTATGAGGGAGATCAGATACCTGCCGGAAAGAAGAGCATGGCGTTTACCATTACCTTTTCGCCAAAGGATGAGGCATTTGACTCAGACACGCTTCAGAAATTTGTGGATAAGATCTGCAAAAACTTAAAGAAGGAATTAGATATAGAGCTTCGAGTAGGAGTTTTAGCATTGTGAGAGCACTAAGTAAGGATTAATCCCTGTCTCATCTTAAATCCAGGTAAGTTTTTGCCACGGGTAGGCAGTTAATTTTAAAATAGAGCTTGTAATATTTAAAAAAGTGTGCTACGATACCTTAGTGTGTTCTTAAAAAGTATAGAACGGCAAGGAGGTGTGAAAAGGTGATAAGATTAATAAAGATCGGTTTGACAGGTCTCTTTATGTTGATAAGTCTTGCCATGACAGTAATCGTTTTGATGCAGGAGGGAAAACAGGCTGGTTTGTCCAGCTCCGTCAGCGGTGGATCTGATACCTACTGGGGAAAAAACAAAGGCCGCTCTGTAGAGGGAGCGCTTGAGAAAATCACCACCGTTCTGGGAATCCTTTTCATTGTGATTTCACTGGTTTTGAACTTAGGAATCTTTGCTTAGTAAAAGGGAACACTCTTAGTCATAAGAGTGTTTTTCTTTTGTTGATAAATCCCTAAAAAGCGTAGGAAAGGAATTAAAAAAGCTATGGGAAGGGGCGGCATAAAACTGATTGCCAATAACAAGAAGGCATATCATGATTATTTTATTCTGGATAAGTATGAGGCGGGCATTGCCCTGGCGGGAACGGAGGTCAAGTCCCTTCGCATGGGAAAGTGCAGCTTAAAGGAAGCTTTTATCAGAATAGAAAACGGGGAGGTGTTTATCTACGGGATGCACATTTCCCCGTATGAGAAGGGAAATATTTTTAACAAGGATCCGCTAAGAGTGAGAAAGCTTTTAGTGCACAGGGGCGAGATTAACAAGATGATGGGAAAGATTACCCAGCAGGGATATACCATCGTTCCCCTACAGGTTTATTTTAAGGGCGGTCTGGTGAAGGTGGAAATCGCCCTGGCGAAGGGAAAAAAGCTCTATGATAAACGTGAGGCAATAGCCAAAAAAGATCAGCTCCGTGAGGCTCAGAAAGAATTTAAAATCCGAAATCTTTAGGTCTAGGATATGTCAAGTTTGTGTAAAAAAAGAATAACTTGCCATTGTCAAACCTTAAATCGCATATTATAATGATGTCAGTGTCAAAAACTCCGTGGTTTAGACAAAATTTTTATCATCTTTATGCGATTTAGAGGACGGTAAGTATATGCGTGTTATTTCAGGGAAGGCCAGGCATATTTCGTTGATCACCTTAGAGGGCCACTCGACACGGCCTACAACGGATAGGATTAAGGAAACCCTTTTTAATATGCTACAAAATGAGATCCCCGGCTCTCGCTTTCTTGATTTATTTGCCGGAAGCGGCGGGATTGGTATTGAGGCGCTAAGCCGCGGGGCAAGGAGCTGTGTTTTTGTTGAGAAAAATCCAAAAGCTGTGGCATGTATCAGGGAGAACCTTAAGAAAACTGGACTTACTGGAGGGCAGATTATAAATGCAGATGTCTTTTCCTTTCTTGACAGAATGAAAAATGGAGAGCCGTACGATATAATTTTTATGGATCCTCCATACGGGCATTTGTTTGAAAAGCAGGTTATAGAAAGGCTTGCTGCCTTACCTCTTGCGGATGAAAACACGCTTATAATTTTTGAGGCGTCGATAGAGACGGAATTTAACTCATATGTGGGTGAATGCGGCTTTGAGGTTGTAAAGGTAAAGACTTATAAGACTAATCAGCATGTATTTTTAAAGAGAACAGGACGTGAGATATAATGGCAATTGGGATTTATCCGGGAAGCTTTGACCCGGTTACAAAGGGACATCTGGATGTGATAAGACGCGCATCCAAGATTGTTGATGAGCTGATGGTGGCGGTTTTAGTAAACAGTTCAAAATCACCATTGTTTACTACCGAAGAACGGGTGGATTTGCTTAAGCGGGTTACAGAGGATCTTGACAATGTAAAAATTGTGTCCTATCAGGGGCTGACTGTGGAAGTAGCTAAAAAATATGGAGCCACTGTTATGATTCGTGGGCTTAGGGCTGTAACTGATTTTGAATATGAGCTGCAGATCGCCCAGACCAATCACATTATTGCACCGGATATCGACACAATATTTTTGACCACGAATTTAAATTATGCCTATCTAAGCTCCAGCATAGTGAAGGAGGTATCCTTCTTTGGCGGGGATATAAGCCGTTTTGTTCCGGATGAAATTTTAGAACTGGTTCAACAAAAGATGCATTCCTATCGGCTTCAAGGAGTGGATTCGCGCGACATACTATAAGTGTAAGAGATGAAAGGAGACTATTATGAGCAAGCTTGATTCTATACTTGGGGCGATGGAGGATTATATATCCGGATGCAGGTCAAAGGCGTTTTCCGCTTCTAAAATTGAGGTGGAAAGGGATAGAATAGAGGAATTTATCGCGGAGCTTCGCACCAAATATCCGGACGAGGTAAAGAGGGCGCAGAGAGTTATAGCAAACCATGACGCCATCATCAAGGATGCGGAGCGGCAGGCGCATGAGATGGTAGAGGATACCAAGCGCAAAATCGAGAGAATGGTCAATGAGCATGATATAGTAAAGCAGGCCACCGCTATCGCCGATGATATCGTAATGCAGGCAAGAAAGCAGGCCGAGGGAATTATATCCTCCGCAAGGAAGGATGCCGATGATATAACCACAGGGGCAATCTCATATACAGATAACCTGCTCTCAAATATTGAGGGCGTTTTGGTGAGCACTTTAAGAGCAACGCAGTCCGAGCTTGCATCATTTACCGAGTCCTGTGAAAACAGTTTAAAACAGGTGCGCGCAAACCGTGAAGAGCTGAGGGATGATTCTGCGCAGTAAACCATTAGCTGCCATTTTAAAAAATAAAGTTTACAGCTGGAGGCTGCGTGAAAACCTTATGGATGCCGGAGATCATGTGGTCTTCGGTTTTTCTTGTATATAAGGAGCAGATATGGAGTTTTCGCCGGTATTTCAGGAAAATATGATGAGGCTGCTGGGTGATGAATATGCGGCATATGAGAAAAGCTTTACAGAAAAGAGGCTTTACGGACTAAGGACAAACCGTCTAAAAGTTGGCATGGAGGAATTTTTAAAAAGATCTCCTTTTGATTTAACGCCCATTCCTTGGATTGACAACGGAGCTTTTTATGAAGGAGAGGTACGTCCGGCAAAGCATCCATATTACTATGCAGGTCTCTACTACCTTCAGGAGCCCTCCGCCATGACACCCGCCAATCGTCTTAAAATAGCGCCTGGCGATAAGGTCCTAGACCTTTGCGCTGCTCCTGGAGGAAAAAGCACGGAGCTTGGAGCAAAGCTTGCAGGGCGGGGAGTTCTCTTTAGTAATGATATAAGCAATTCCAGGGCACAGGCACTTTTAAAGAATATTGAGCTTTTTGGAATCGGAAACGCTGTGGTTTTAAGCGAGGACCCGGCAAAGCTTGCTAAGCGCCTTCCGGCCTACTTTGATAAGATCCTGATAGACGCCCCGTGCTCTGGTGAGGGAATGTTTAGAAAAGACCCCTCTGTTATGAAGGCCTGGACGAAAAAAAGCAATGACACATACGCCACTCTTCAGCGAGGGATTATCGATCAGGCGGTGAAGATGCTAAAGCCCGGCGGAACACTTCTTTATTCCACCTGTACCTTTAGCCCTAAGGAAAATGAGGAAAATGTTTCTTATCTTCTGGAGCATTATCCAGAGTTCCATTTGACCACAATTGATGATTATGATGGCTTTGGAGAAGGGCTTATAGAGTATGGACATGGAGACCTGACCTTAAAAAAATGCGTTCGCATATGGCCACAGCGCATGCCTGGAGAGGGGCATTTTCTTGCATGTTTTTCGCGAGATGATAAGGATGAGGCGACAAATACTGAACCGTTTTTAATGGATATTACAAAAAAGGCTCTCTTAGCGCATGAGGAGCTCTTTGAGTTTCTAGGGCATATAGACAGGGATTTTGATATTAGTCGCATAAATATTCGCCCCAATATGAGCGTTACCTACTTGCCAGAGGATCTGCCGGATTTATCCAGACTTCGCATTATGCGCACAGGCCTTTTGCTTGGCACCTTAAAAAAGAACCGCTTTGAGCCCTCACAGGCTCTTGCCATGAACCTAAGGGCGGATGAATTTGACAACATTCTTTCCTTTGGTGCCGATGAGCCAGAGACGATTAAATATTTAAAGGGCGAAACACTGCAGCTTTCAGATACGCGCGGGTGTCATGACGGGTGGTGTCTGGTGTGTGTGGACGGCTTTCCCTTGGGTTTTGGTAAGCTTTCGGGAGGCACGCTAAAGAACAAATATCTTTTCGGGTGGCGCTGGCAGTAGGAGGAGAGATGAGCGAACTAAAAAGGCTTGACAAGCTCTTATCTGAGCTGGGAGTGGGCACGCGCTCACAGATTAAGGAGGCAGCGAAAAAGGGGCGCATAAGCGTAAACGACAAAGTGGTGAGGGAAACTTCCCAAAAGGTGGACTCTAAAAACGATGAGATCTGCTTGGATTCAGTACCTTTAACATATGTGGAATATGAGTACATTATGCTAAATAAGCCCATCGGTGTGGTGAGCGCCACGGAGGATGGAAGGCATAGGACTGTTTTAGATTTAATTACGGACAGCGTAAGGCGCGACCTCTTTCCCGTGGGTAGGCTTGATATCGACACGGAAGGGCTTTTACTTCTCACAAACGATGGAAAACTGGCTCACAGAATTCTCTCCCCAAGGCACCATGTGGAAAAAACATATTACCTCACCACAGATAAGGAGATTCCGTTGCGGGCAGTGTGGCAAATGGCAGAGGGGCTGCGTGTGGATGAGGAATTTACCGCGCTTCCTGCAAAACTTGAGATTCTTGGAAAGAACAGCGCTTACCTTACTATCTGTGAAGGGAAGTTTCATCAGGTTAAGCGCATGATGGAGGCTGTGGGCTGTAAGGTGACGTACTTAAAAAGAATTTCCATGGGAAGCCTCACACTTGATGAGACCTTAAACCCCGGTGAATACAGAAAATTAACTCACGATGAGCTTGATAAGCTTAGGAGATTATTATGAATAAAGACATTGAAGAGCTTCTAAAAAAAAGCCGGGCGGTGCTCTTTGACTTAGACGGGACGCTGGTGGATTCTATGTGGATGTGGAAGGACATAGATATCGAGTATCTTGGCCGCTTTGGCATTGCCTATTACGACGGGCTTCAGCAGCAGATCGAGGGCATGAGCTTTTCAGAGACAGCTGTATACTTTAAGGAGCATTTTAACATACCTGACAGCATTGAAAAAATGAAGGATGATTGGAACACTATGGCGTTTTATCGCTATACCCACGATGTGCCTTTTAAGCCAGGGGCTCAGAAGTTCCTTGAAGAGCTTAAAGAAAGAAGCATAAAGGTGGGAATTGCCACCAGTAACTCACTGCAGTTAGTAAATGCTGTCTTAGACGCCTTAGATGCGAGAAAGCTGATAGACACAGTGGTTACAGGATGTGAGGTTGAGCGCGGAAAGCCTTATCCGGATATATATCTGGAGGCTGCAAGACGTTTAGATGAAGCGCCCTCTGACTGTTTGGTTTTTGAGGACATCATACCGGGGATTATGGCGGCTAAAGCGGCAGGAATGTATGTATTCTCGGTTGATGATGAGTATTCCAAAGCATTTACAGCAGAAAAGAGAGCGCAGGCTGACAGTTATATCAGGGATTATATGGATTTTTTTAGATAGTGGAGGTAACGACGTGTTTCCTAAAAAGGGTAATCGAGGATATATAAAAGGAAAAAAGACAAAGCTTATGCTTATTGCACTGCTTTTGGTTGGCGTCATTATAGCTTTGGTTCTTATCGGAATTTATATAACGGGTGATACCGGAAATATCTTTTCAATCATGGCAGTTCTCACCGCGCTTCCTCTTGCAAATGTCATTACCGTTTACATAGCAATGTTTAAATTTCATGCACCGCCGATAGAGGAATATGAGAAAGTGTTTGCGGCAGCGGGGGAGGACATTTTTAGCACAGAGCTAATCATCACCGGCACAAATTTGAAAACCATTTATATTCCCTATGCCCTTGTCGGAAAGGACATGGTGCTTTTATATTCGCCAGCAAAGGATATCAAGCCGGAAAAATATGAGGAGTATATTTCTGGTATGCTTGCCGCAAATGGAGTTCAAATGAAGGTAAAGGTGTTTTGCGACTTTGCCCCGTTTATAAAAAGACTAAGGAATATGGAGCACACTACCAGAGCTGAGGCAGATGAAAAGCGCCTTCAGGCCGAGGCTGTAATAAAGAGTTTGTCGATGTAAGAGAGGGATATATGCAGAGCTTTAAAATAGGCGAAAATGAGGCAGGTCAGAGGCTTGATAAATATCTTTTAAAGCTTATGCCACAGGCTTCTAAGAGCTTTATTTATAAGATGCTAAGAAAGAAAAATATTCTCTTAAACGACAAAAAGGCACAGGGAAGCGAGAGAACCTGTGTGGGGGATACTGTAAAGCTCTATCTGTCCGATGCGACTATAGAGCAGCTGCGAAATTTAAGGATAGATGCTCAGGGAGCAGCGCTACAAATAAATCCTAAAGAGAAGGTGGATTTAGATATCATATATGAGGATGAACATGTCCTTCTGGTAAACAAACCTCAGGGCATACTCTCACAGAAAAGTAAGCCAACAGATGTCTCCATGGTGGAACTTATCACTTACCACCTTATGCAGAGCGGGCGGATTAGTGCGGAGGAGCTAAAGACATTTCATCCCGCCGTTGTAAATAGACTTGATAGAAACACCAGCGGGATTTTATGCGCGGGAGTTTCCCTTCCTGGACTGCAGCAGTTTTCAGCGCTCTTTAAGGAGCGCAGCATGAAAAAGGAGTATATATGCCTTGTAAAGGGCTCTGTAAAAAAAGAGCTTACCTTAAAGGGATATCTATTAAAGAACCATAAGACCAATCAGGTGCAGGTTTTTGAGAGTAAGCCTTTAGGACAGGACGCTTCTTATATAGAGACAGCCTTTATGCCTCTGGCTTTTAATGATAAGTACTCGCTTTTATGTGTGGATTTGATCACCGGCCGCTCCCATCAGATAAGGGCGCATCTGGCATCCATTGGTTATCCAATAGTCGGAGATGAAAAATACGGAGACCCTCGTATCAATAAGCAGATGAGAGAAAAATACGGAATCACCGCACAGTGCCTTCATGCATGGCGCATGACTTTTCCGGCTCTTTCCGGTGCTCTTTTGGGGCTTTCTAAAGCTAAGTTTAGCGCGGATTTACCAGAAAATTTTAAAAAGGTTATAAAGGGGGAGGGATTTAATTGGCAACCTGGTCAGGAAGAGGTTTGAGGGGAAGCTCGCTTGAGGAGCTTCTAAATCACACCTTAGAACTTTATAGAGAACGGCATTTGGCGCTTGTCCAGAAAATCCCAACGCCGATAACTCCCATCGACATTGATAAGCAGACAAGGCATATCACCTTAGCGTACTTTGATGCAAAGAGCACCGTGGATTATATTGGCGTGGTGCAGGGAATCCCCGTATGTTTTGATGCGAAGGAGTGCAGCGGAGATTCGTTTCCGATGCGAAATATCCACAAGCATCAGATCGAATTTATGCAGGACTTTGAGCGTCAGGAGGGGATTGCTTTCTTTGTGTTTTTCTACACAGAAAAAAGGCGTATGTTTTATGTGCCCCTAGCGCTTGTTAAAAAATACCAAAAGCGAGCTAATGAGGGCGGAAGAAAGAGCATGACTTTTGAGGAGGTACGCGCGGGCAGCTATGAGCTTAACCTTACCCACATGGGCTTTGTTCCGCTTTTGGAGGCGCTGCAAACGGATATTGACCAAAGAGCGGAAAATGAAAATCGTTGACAGTAAAAAAATCTTTTGATATAATGCGCGTATTGCATTCTGCTACCATGGTAATAAGGTAGCGCTTTAAATCGCAAAAGCGAAATGTCTGATATCAAGGAGGCCCCTATGGGCAAAAATAACAGCTTACTACACACGCCTGAGGGTGTCAGGGACAGGTATAATCTGGAATGCGCCAGAAAGGAGCATACCAGAGTTAAAATAATGAATGTGCTGCACAGCTACGGATATAGGGATATAGAGACCCCCACCTTTGAATTTTTTGATATATTTAATAAGGACCGCGGAAGCGTGGCTTCAAAGGATATGTTTAAGTTCTTTGACAAGGAGGGAAATACCCTTGTTCTTAGGCCGGATATCACCCCTGCCATAGCAAGAGCTGTGGCAAAGTATTATGATAATGAGGACATGCCTGTTCGTCTAAGTTACTGTGGAAATACCTTTTTTAACGGCTCCAGTTATCAGGGGCGGATGAAGGAGGTAACTCAGCTTGGAGCGGAGCTTATCGGCGATGAAACCAGCGACGCGGATGCGGAGCTTATATCCATGATCATTCACAGCCTAAAAAGCGCCGGACTTGAGGAATTTCAGGTGGAAATCGGGCACACAGGCTTTTTTAAAGGTCTTGTGGAAGAGTCTGGGATTTCTGAGGAGGAAGCGGAGGAATTAAAGCTTCTCTTAGAAAGCAAGAACTATTTTGGGATCGGGGAGCTCTTAAGTGCAAATCCGCATGTTCCAACAGCGTGCAGGGAGATGATCCTTAGGTTTTCAGAGACCTTTGGCCAGATTGAGCAGATTTCAGATATAAAGAGGGTGACTAATAATAAGACCATCATCGCTGCGATCGAATATCTGGAAAAGCTGTATCAGATCCTTACATATTATAACCTTGAAAAATATGTCTATTTTGATCTGGGAATCATCGGACATTACAAATACTATACGGGGATAATCTTTCAGGCATTTACCTATGGCACGGGCGAGCTGATCGTCACCGGAGGCCGCTATGACCGTCTGCTCTCGCAGTTTGGCAAGGATTCTGAGAGTGTGGGCTTTGCCATAAATCTTGACCAGCTTATGCTGGCGCTTGATCGGCAAAATATCACCGTGGACGCTGATATCACTGCATCAATCCTGCTCTATGAAAGAGAACATAAGGAGCGTGCCATAAGGTGCGCCTGTGAGCTAAGAGGCCGGGGAGTGAAGCTACAGCTTATGAAAAAATTTCACGAAAAGACCATAGAGGATTATATCGCGCTTGCAAAAAGAAGCAGCATCGACTGCATTTATTATATTAACGCGGCAGGAAGCGAAAACGTCTATGATGTGAAGAAGGGTGAGTGGCAGTAGATGGAGGAGAGATATATTACCGTGGCGCTTGCAAAGGGACGGCTTGCCAAAAAGACCATGGAGATTTTAAAACAGATAGGGATTACCTGTCCTGATATGGAGGATAAGAATACAAGAAAGCTGATCTTTGAAAATCCAGAGCTTAAGATGCGCTTTTTCCTTGCCAAGGCAAATGATGTGCCTACATATGTGGAATACGGTGCGGCGGATATCGGCATTGTCGGCAAGGACACGATAATGGAGGAGGGAAGGCTCCTTTATGAGGTTGTGGACTTAAAGTTTGGGAAATGCCGCATGTGCGTCTGCGGCCCCTCTTCTGCTAAGGAGCTTTTAAAAAATCACGCGCAGATAAGGGTGGCGACAAAATATCCAAATATCGCCAAGGACTATTTTTATAACCGCAAGCATCAGACGGTGGAGATTATAAAGCTTAACGGCTCTATCGAGCTTGCGCCCATTGTGGGGCTTTCAGAGGTGATTGTGGATATCGTGGAGACGGGCTCTACTTTACGCGAAAACGGTCTGGAGGTCTTAGAGGAGGTGGCTCCACTCTCCGCTCGCATGGTGGTAAACCGTGTAAGCATGAAGATGGAAAACGCTAGGATCTCAAAGCTTATAAAGGATTTAAAGACCATCTTGTGATGTTTCAAATATGGAGGAGAATATGAAAATTGTCAGGTTAACAAGTGAAAGTAAGAAAAATCTGATGTCAGAGCTTATAAAGCGCAGCCCCAATTATTATCAGGAATACATGGACACCGTTCAGGAGATTCTGGATAATGTCAGAGAACGCGGGGATGCGGCGCTTTTTGAGTATACCCTAAAGTTTGATAAGGCAAAGCTTAGTGCGAATACGATAAGGATCACTAAAGAAGAGATAGATGAGGCTATGGAAAAAACAGATCCTGCCCTCATAAAGACCATGGAGCGCTCCCTTGAGAATATCCGTGATTATCACGAAAAGCAAAAACGCTTCAGCTGGTTTGACACAAAGCCGGACGGCAGCATCTTAGGTCAGAGGATTACTCCCATTGAAAGCGTTGGAGTTTACGTCCCCGGCGGAAAGGCGGCATATCCATCCTCTGTGCTCATGAACATTGTCCCGGCTAAGGTTGCCGGAGTTTCAAGGATAGTGATGACCACGCCATGCGACGGGGAGGGAAGGGTGAATCCTGCAACCCTTGTCGCCGCACATATGGCTGGAGCGACGGAGATGTATAAGTGCGGCGGAGCGCAGGCTATCGGCGCTTTAGCATATGGCACGGAGTCAATTAAAAAGGTTGACAAGATCGTAGGCCCCGGAAATATCTATGTTGCGCTTGCAAAAAAGGCGGTTTACGGCTATGTCAGCATTGATTCAGTGGCAGGCCCCAGCGAGATTATGATTATAGCTGATGAGACCGCTAATCCCCGCTTCTTAGCGGCAGATCTTTTAAGCCAGGCGGAGCATGATGAGCTGGCAAGTGCCATTTTGGTGACCACCAGCATGGAGCTGGCAGGGGAAGTTTCTGCTCAGGTAGATCAATTTATTAAGGAGCTTTCAAGAAAGGAAATCATCGAAAGGTCGCTTGATAATTACGGATATATTCTGGTTGTGGATACGCTTAGAGAGGCTGTTGATGTGACAAATGAGATTGCACCGGAACACTTAGAGATTTTCACAAAAGAGCCATTTAGCGTTATGACAAAGGTCAAAAACGCGGGGGCGATTTTCTTGGGCGAATATTCCAGTGAACCGCTCGGCGACTACTTTGCAGGGCCAAACCATGTTCTTCCCACAAACGGAACGGCGAAGTTTTTCTCACCCCTTTCTGTGGATGACTATGTGAAAAAGTCCAGCATTATCTATTACACATATGAGGCGTTAAAACCGGCAAGCGAGGATATCATACGTTTTGCAAAGAGTGAGGGACTTACGGCTCACGCAAATTCTATTGCGGTTCGCTTTGAGAAGAAGGAGTAGTAATGAGACTGTATCCAGCTATTGATATTAAGGACGGAAGGTGCGTTCGCCTGCGGCAGGGTAAATTTACGGATGTGAATGTCTATTCGGATAATCCCGTGGATGTAGCTAAGGAATGGGAAAGGGCCGGCGCATCCTTTATTCACCTGGTAGACTTAGACGGAGCTCTTATGGGCAGGGGTGTAAACAGGGATGTTATAAGAGCCATCGCTAGGTCAGTGTTTATACCTGTTCAGCTTGGAGGCGGAATTCGCACCAAGGCTGACCTTGAAGAGGTCTTTTCGCTGGGGGTTTTTAGAGCCATCATTGGTACAAAGGCGGTCTTGGAGCCTGCCTTTGTAAAGGAATGCGTTAATACCTTTGGAGCAGACAGGATTGTGGTGGGGATTGATGCTAAAGACGGTCTTGTAGCGGTTCACGGATGGGATACGGTCAGCGATGTTACAGCGCTGGATCTTGGAAGACAGGTAGCAGAGCTTGGAGTTAAGACAATAGTCTATACGGATATAGCAAAGGACGGAATGCTTGAGGGACCAAACGTAGCCGCTACAAAGCAGATGTCTGAGACCTTGGGGATTGATATCATTGCCTCCGGCGGCGTTACCACCATGGAGGATCTTGAAAAGCTTTATGCAAATGGTATACACGGCGCTATTATCGGGAAGGCTTTGTATGAAAAGCATATCGACCTGGCTCAGGCGATAAATGTGTTTGAGAAATAATGAGAAAGGCGCCAAAAGCGGCGAATGCGAATCATGGATTTATATCAGAGAATACCGGTGATAAATATATCGGACGGTTTTTGTGAAGAAGAGCTTTTATGTAGGGCAGCAGGATATAGGGACGCCTTATGCGCAGGACTTCTTATCGCGGAGCGCTCGGCGTCTGATGCGGAGCATGAGAGGGCTATCCACTTTATAAAGAAGTTAAAGGATGAAACTGGCTTACCTCTTTTTGTCTGTAAAAATGTATACCGGTTTGAGGATGTAAAAAAATATATCTATGCCGGCGCTTTAGTAGTATACTGTGACCCGGCACTCCCCGCTGAGGAAAAAGCCTTTAATGAGGGTGTAAAGCGCTTTGGTGAGGAACGAGTAAAGCTATCTAATCCCCTTTTAGAGACAGAGCAGACAGAGGGTGAGGAACTGGTTAAAATCGGTGTTATTCCTGTAAATCCAGTGAAGCCTGCTTTTTCATGGGAGGATGTAAAGGCGGATAAAAAAGGGCTTGTCCCGGTAATTGTACAGGACTGGCGCACAGATGAAGTTTTAATGCTTGCCTATATGAATGAGGAGGCTTATAATGAGACCCTACGCACCGGAAGGATGGTTTACTACAGCAGGAGCCGGGATGAGCAGTGGGTAAAGGGTCTTACAAGCGGGCATTTCCAGTATGTAAAGAGCATGTATTTAGACTGCGATAAGGACACCATCCTGGCTAAGGTTCACCAGATAGAGGCGGCATGCCATACGGGCGCATACAGCTGCTTTTTTAACGAGATCTTTTCTAAAGAGAAAGATGCAGGCTCCGGTGATATTCTTGGAAGTGTTATGAACACCATTTTGGACCGCAAGGCGAACCCCAAGGAGGGGTCGTACACCTGTTATCTATTTGAAAAGGGCATAGATAAGATCTTAAAGAAGTGCGGCGAGGAGGCTGCGGAGATCATCATCGCGGCAAAGAACCCTGACAAAGAGGAGATAAAGTACGAGATAGCGGATTTTCTCTATCATGTGATGGTGCTGATGGCTGAAAGAGGTATCACATGGGATGAAGTAATGGGGGAGCTTGAAAACAGATAAAGTTTTTTGGAGGAGAAAGCGGATATGTCAGAGGTTTTGGATCGATTTATCAGC